>JAAHIA010000226.1 GCA_010671975.1 Leptolyngbya sp. SIO4C1
TTTGCTACTAGGCATCAAATCACCTCGATATCAGTTACCCAGTCCGGTCGAGAGTCTTGCTGACCGGTGGAGTAAAAATAGCCCCGCGTTGGAATCACACGGACTTCAGTTAGCGCCGCCCCCCGTCGCCTGCCCTGATGAATGTTTAAGGGGGTAGTGAGAAAGGCCGGATCGATGTAGCCGGCCAGCGAGAGAATTACCCGCTCGCCTTCATTAAATGACTTTGCATTAACAACCAATTTCGTATTGTCTTTGAGGGTCAACGTAGCGAAGTAACTGCCCTTCTCATAGGCAGGAATCTGAGGTTTGACGTTCTGAGGCTTGTTGTAGTGGGGGATGGTCAGCGACCAGTAGCTAGAGCCCTGCTGTGATTTGAAGGTTATGGCCAGCTGTGGCACATCAGCCCCCGGCCGAACGGCCCACCATTCAGGGATAGCGACCGCTGAGCCCTCATTACAGCGAATCTGAGCCCAGATATCGTCTATGCCCCGTGAGAGCGTTTCTAGGCCCCGATAGAGGCCAGCTAGGCCCGTTCCTTCCCATGCGTCAATCTGGGGCTGTGGGCTGTCACAGGACGCTAGATCTAGCGTCTCGGTGCCGCTGACCTGAAAGTAATTCCAGATCTGATCAAGTCGTTCTTTCAGCGTTGCTATGTCGTACAGGGTGCGATCGCAGCAGTCGCCGTCCTCCCCTGGTGGGCTGTCGCTGGCGGGCGGCCGCTCGCCTTCGGGCTCTGGCTCGGGCAGTTCGGGCAGCTGCGGCAGCTGCGGCAGTACCGGGCGGATCGGGTCAAATTCAGAGTCAGGCGCGGGCTCAGTTTCGTTTCGCGGATCAGGTAGATCCAGCTGCGGCAGTCGCGGCAGCTGCGGCAGACCAGGCAGACCAGGCGGATCGATTCGGGGGATAGGCGGGAAATTAGGCGGGCGGGTAATTGTGGGCGTATCGGGCGCGGTCGGGACTGCTTCGCCTTGAGGATTGCCGCAGTTATCTGGCTGTCCATCATCTCTGAAGGGGGCAATGTTTGAGATTGATGGCTTTTCCCCGCCAAACTGAACGTTATTGACAAACTTAGGCCCATTGGCAAAGTTTACGCGAACATTCCAGCTCGGCGTCTCACCGGGTGGCCGACCATTGAAGATTGTTGCGCCGCTAACTGGCCCTTGCCCATAAGGTATAGGCTGAGCGACTGCCGATCCGCGTCCGTGCTCTGTATCGAACCTAACTGTAACCCTCACTCCATAACGGACGCCAGCACATTGACCGCCTTCAAATGGTGGATCGCCGGGCTGATTGATGGGCAGACCGTCAGGGGTGCGATCGCTTGGGAAAAACCGATCCAGCAACAAATCTAGGGCGATGTTGCCTGTCCGTCGCTGATAGGGCAAAGCGTCATCAAGAAAGGGCTGTGCAAAGTTGGCAAAATCGGCAAAATCAACCGCTGCCCCAATAATCGGCAGAGAGTCTAGGGCTTTTCCTAGGGCTCTCCCCCGCCCGCGATTAGCCCGATCGACATAGCGATCGAAGGCTTCAGGGTCGAGGTCTTGCCCGTTTGCCCAGTCGCTAAACTCAGGCGTCCCATACTCCGGGATGTCATCGAACTTAAACGAGTCGTTCCAAACACGCTGTCCGTCATCGTTGGTGACTAGATAGGGGCGGCCCTTGCTATCAACGACTCCATCAAGGCCCCGCCCTGGCTGGGGGACGGTGTTGACAGCCGGCCGCGTGTTTGTGGCCTCTACCGGTGGCCGGTAGGGGGCTAGGGTGCCGCCTACCGATGTATCTAGCCTATCGATGGCAGGTGAGGCAGACAAAACCTCTGCCTCTAGAACATCGACCGGCATTAGCTAGAAGCCTTCAGTGAGGCTGGCAATACGATAGGTGAGGGATATTCGCGCGCTTGCTGCCAAATCACTGTCCCGCTGGTGTCGCCCAGCTCCTCAAGCGGAATCGCCAGCCGAGCAATCAGCAGCCGCTTAGTGGTGCCGTCACCGCTGAAAACCTTGTCGATAGCATACTTACACCACGGCTGCCCGTCTGTCTCGCTGCGCTCGCTGTAGCGGTTATCGCCCACGGTGTGAGCATAGGCGCGAATTGCATGGGCTAGGTGCCCTTCGAGGGTGTTCACGTCGCTAAAAAAGTTGGTGCGCGCAAATTGAGTCATGATTTCTCGCTAAAAGTGGGCATCTTAAGATTTCCCACAGGTGCGAAAATCGCTCAGGCTGGGCGCTTGAGCGATTTCAACCAGGAGTGATGATCCTTTATTTTTTCCCTGCGGTCCTTAACCTAATCAAGACTGCAGGGATTTTTTTAGCTGCAAAACAGCGCTGAGCCGCCGTACGTCGCAGCGCGCTTAGAGCCAATGGCTGAGCCAGTTGAGACGAGCATTATCAAGAAAACTATCGAAAGACAGCGACCAAAGGCGGGAATGCTAGCTGTGTTCCTGTTCGTCCTGCTTTAGTGGCTCTATCCTCATGAATACCGGCCCATTCTGCGGATTTACTCCTTTCATCAAGTGGAGTGCTGGCTGTCTGCTGCTTTCTACCTTACGGTGGTCGCTGCCGGCTCAGGCTCAGGTGGTCCCAGCCGATACTCGAACGCAGGTGACTCGGCAAGATAGTCGCTTTGTGATTGAAGGCGGCGCGCGATCGCAAGATGGGCTCAATCAGTTTCACAGCTTTGAGCAGCTTAATCTCTTCGCTCAGCAGACGGCTGAGTTTTTAGCTGCTCCATCCATTCAAAACATTTTTAGCCGCGTTACCAGCGGGCAGCCGTCGATGATTGACGGGCAGCTGCAGGTGAGCGGCAGTCAGGCCAGTCTGTTTTTGCTCAACCCGGCTGGCGTGCTGTTTGGCCCTCAGGCGCGGCTCAATCTGGCTGGCGACTTTGCGGCAACGGCCGCTGCTGGGATTGGCTTTGGCTCAGGCTGGCTCTCAGCCACTGGCGACCCAGACTATCTCTACCTGACCGGTGCGCCCCAGGCGTTTGCCTTGCAAGCAGCGGGCGAAATCGTCAATTTAGGCGCGCTGAGCGTTGCTGAGGGACGGTCAGTGTTGCTGCTAGGCGGCGCGGTGGGCAATGCTGGAACCATCTCAGCACCGGGCGGGCAGATTACGCTTGCTGCGATCTCGCAGGGGTTGGTGCGCATCAGCCAAGCCGGGCAGCTCTTAGCGCTAGAAGTTGCCCCGGCTCCGCTGCTAGCCGAGCTCTCGTCAGAGGCTGCAAGCGTCCCGCTAGCTAGCCTTCTAACCGAGCGCCTAGCCCATGCGACCGACTTGATCGTGACGCCCGACGGCCAAACTCAGCTGGTGGGGGCAGGGCGTCTGGCACCGGGCCGAGCCGTGGTGACAAACCAGCTTTCAGTTGCCTCTGAGACTGGCGGTGAGATTGCGGTACTGGGTGAACGGGTTAGCCTTGCGGCTGCCACTTTACAAGCTTTGGGCGAACGAGGCGGCGGCCGGATCTATATCGGGGGCGACTATCAAGGGCAAGGTGATAGGCCAAATGCGACCTACACAGCCGTAGATCGTCAGTCTGTGCTCAACGCTAATGCCGATTTGCAAGGCAATGGCGGGCAGATTATCGTTTGGGCCGATCGAGCGACTCAGTTCAGCGGGCTGGCGACCGCCTCGGGAGGCCGAGATAGCGGCGATGGTGGCCTGATTGAACTCTCGGGGAAAAACAGTTTAAGGTTTGACGGCAGCTTTGAGGTCGGCGCGGCTCAAGGGCGGGCGGGCAGCGTCCTGTTCGATCCAGACACGATTGAAATTGTCGATGGCCCCGGCGTTGGTCTAGGTGACCTGCTGCTGCCTGAAATTCCTGCAGATACTCTGGTTGGAGGAACCTTCACCGTTCATGAAACTACGCTAGAGCAGTGGAGCGGTGAGGCCAATCTTCTGTTTCAAGCTAACCAAGACATTATTGTGCGGGATATGGGAGGCGACGCTACGCTCTCTTTTCAACCCGGTAGCGGCACTATTACCTTTGTGGCCGATGCTGATGGCAACGGCTCTGGCAATTTCTTGATGGAGCAGGCCGACGACCGAATTGCCACGGCGGGCCGCAGTCTAACAGTTTCTGCCAATACTATTTTTCTGGGCTCGCTCGACACGCGCGGCCCAGGCGGTGCTGGCGCTGCGAGCTTTACCGCGCCTGTGGGGACTCGAATAGACGGCAGCGCCCAGGCTGGCGCACTCACCTTTAGAGGGAACGCGCTGGATTTCACAGGCGGTGACGGTTCGATATCGGGTACGTCGCTGGAGATTGTGCCATTTACAGCAGAGCGCAACATTAACTTGGGCGGAGATCTGAACGTCGCCGGCTCGCTCAATCTGGTGCGCTTCGATTTAGCCGCTCTGGCTCCTGGCTTCAGCCAGATTCGGGTTGGGCGCGCTGACAGCACGGGCACTATCACAATTTCTGACAACATTACTCAGTCGGGCATTGCGCCGATAGCCGATCCTCTCCTAATTACCGGCGCTGCTGGCCTCGTCGGGCCAGATATTGCGACCGACTGGCAGCTGACCGCCGCTGGTCGAGGGCAGCTCACTAATATATCTGCTAGCGCGATCGCGTTTGAGAAGGTTGAAGCGTTGACTGGCGGCGCGGGGGACGATCGCTTTGCGCTACAGGAAAGTTCAATCTTCCAGATTGAAGGAGGAGCTGGCCGCAATACGCTAGTTGCTGAGGAAGGTGCCAACCGCTGGGTAATCACCGACCGCGATGCAGGTCGCCTCAACGATGCGGTGACGTTTACGGGCATTCAAAATTTGACGGGCGGCAGCCAGCTCGATGAGGTTGAGTTTACCAGCGATCGCGCAGCGATTAGCGATCGCTTTGCTGGGGCTGACGGTGCGCTGGTAGTCACCGGGGATGAAATCAATGTTGGCAGCCTCTCAGGAACGGGACCGCTGACGCTGCAGCCGAAGACGCCTGAGCAGTCTATCCAGCTGGGCGGCATCGATCGGGGACAGGCCGATACGCTAGAGCTGTCTACCGCTGAGCTCAGCGCGCTGCAGGACGGCTTTAGCCAGATTACCATTGGGCGCAGTGACGGCAGAGGCGCAGTGACGGTTGTGGATGATTTGACCTTTAGCGATCCGCTCACGCTCCAGGCACCGGTCGGTGCCGGCACGATTCGCACCGGCAGCTTTGATCTGATTGGCCAGGCGGAGGCTGGCTTTACGCTGCTGGCCGATGGGCCAATCCAAGTAGCTGATATTGAAACACAGGGGCGAGCCGTCGCGATCGCAGCCAATGGACCCATCACGGCTGCTGATATCACTACGCGCGGCCCGCGCGCCGGCAATATTACCCTAAGTGCTGCCGGTGACATTCAGATGGGTCGCCTCAATGCAGAGGGCAGCCCGGTCAGCGGCACGGTCAATATTGTCACAGCCGGGCTGCTGCGTGCCACCGAAACCTTCACGGCTGCTAGCGGTCAGCTGGCTAGCCTATCAACTGCCGGCGGCAGCGGAGGGACAATCACAATTCAGCACGGCGGCAATGGGCAAGTCCCTTTTGAGATTGGCGATAGCACCCTGCAGGGCACAGCGGCTGCGATAGTGAGCCCAACAGCGGCTTTAAGCGGACCGCAGCGTTTTCTGCGCAGCTTTCAGCTAAGCAATATTAGCCTGCTCACACAGGCACCGCCTGCGCCCGAGCCGCCAATGGCTCCGCCGCCTAGCCGTCCGGCTTTGCCACCACCGCCGTCCGAAAACGCTGAGCTTGCAGAGATATTGCTAACCAGCACAGATAGCAATGCTGAGCTGCATGCAGCGCTAGAGACCGCTATGGCCGATCGGTTTCGCGCTCACCTAGGCCTGCAGGTCGGCACGCTGGCTGTCTCGCTAGAGCAAACGCAGCGCACGCTCAATCAGGCGGCTGCCAAAATTGGCATGAACCCGGCTATCGTCTATGTCTATTTTGCGGCTGAGCAGGGGGTGACCAGCCCGGAGCAGCCAGAGGATCTGCTGGAAGTGCTGCTGATTACCGGCAGCGGACAGACCGTTCGCAAGTCTGTTGGCGTAACGCGCGCTCAGGTCGAAGCCGTAGCGACCCAGTTTCAACAACAGATGACCAATCCTTTCTCAGGGGCAAAGCAGTATCTGAGTCCGGCACAGCAGCTGTATGACTGGTTTATTCGCCCTATCGAGAACAATCTGCAGCGCCAGTCCATCCAAAATCTATCTTTTGTATTAGATGCCGGACTGCGTTCTCTGCCAATGGCTGCGCTTCACAGCGGTGAGCGATTCTTGGTAGAAGACTACAGCTTGGGGCTGCTGCCCACCTTCAGCCTGACCAGCTTTGGTTTAGACAATGCCTTTTACGACAATATTCAAAACGCTAGGGTGCTGGCGATGGGGACCTCTGAGTTTACCCAAGGCAGCCGACTGCCGGCAGTCTCAGCTGAGATTAGCTTAGTCTCAGAAGAAATCTGGCGCGGCGATGGCTATCTCAACGAAAGCTTTACCCTAGAAAATCTGAAAGCACAGCGACAGAAAAACCAGTTTGGTATTTTGCACTTAGCCAGCCATGCCAGCTTCGAACCCGGCTCGACCAGCAATTCTTATATTCAGCTTTGGGATGAAAAGCTGCGCTTAGACCAGATGCGCGATCTCGGCTTAGACGCCTCAGAAATTGCGCTAGTAGTCCTCAGTGCCTGCCATACAGCGATCGGCAATCCAGAAGCCGAGTTTGGCTTTGCTGGCTTTGCTGTGCATGCCGGCTCACAGTCGGCCCTGGCTAGCCTGTGGGCCGTGAGCGATGAGGGCGCTTTGGGCCTAATAGCGACGTTCTATCAGCAGCTGCAGCACCAGTCGGCTAGATCGGAAGCGCTGCGTCAGGCTCAGCTGGCAATGCTCAACGGCGATGTGCGGATTGAGCAAGGGCAGCTCTATGGACTTGGCGGGCAGCCTATTGCTAGGCTATCAGCGCTAGAAAACAGCGGTGCCTGGGACTTTCAGCACCCAGTTTACTGGTCAGCCTACACGATGATTGGCAGCCCCTGGTAGAGATTTGAACCTCCTCCTGCAGAGGGATGGCAAATCTTTATATCGAAAGAGTAGCTGCTGCAGTCGGTTAGGCTAGGATATAAACAAGTTAAAATTTCCACGTCCACTTTCGGAGGATAGACTTATCGCACAGAAATACTTTAAAAACCGGCAAATTAGAGCGCCTAAGGTTCGTTTAATCGATAGCGAGGGAACCAACCACGGTATTGTAGATACCCAAGACGCGCTGCAAATGTCGAAAGACGCTGGGCTAGACTTGGTGCTAGTGTCTCAAAGTAAAGATGCGCCTGTGGCAAAAATTCTGGACTACGGTAAGTTCCAGTATCAGCAGAGCAAGCGCCAAAAGCAATCATCCAATAAAACCAGTCTTAAAGAGGTGAAGCTGCGTCCCAACGTTGGCGAGTCAGACTACCAGCGCCGCATCAAGAGAGCGATTGGCTGGCTCGGCAAGGGAGACGCTGTGCAGTTTCGGATTCGACTGCGAGGCCGAGAGCACCAGCATCGCGATCGCGCGGTAGATCTGCTCAGCCAGATCGTTGAAGATCTCAAAGAGGCAGGCAAGGTGCAGTCGTTTGATAAGCGAGCCCTGGTGCTGCAGGTAACGCCGTCTTAGGCGTGAGCGACGCTACGAGCGCCGGTTCGTTTTAATCAAGCCTGGGCTAGTTCCCCCGTCCCCACTGCGGATGGGGGAACTGCTTTAGGAGCTTGTTCGAGAACCGCTAGAGCTGAGCAAAGAGCGCCGTCCAGTCAGTTTGAGCGGTGCGCTCGCCCTGGTTGATAATTTCAAGACTTTTATGCTTTGTCTCGGGATGGCTGAGGCAGGCGACGCAGACCGCCGCAACGTCAATCCGACTGGTTTGACCATTTAGGCGATCGCCGGTGCTTAGGGTGATGCCCCGTTTCCTGTCGGTGGTGGCCTGAATCAAGGTATTGAGGTCGTAGGACGTGTAGGCCTGAGTTTGACGATCAGGCGGATCTGATTGCCGTACCCAGCGAGCTGGCGCTGATTGCCAAAGATCCGACCGCCATCTTTCTCAATGAAGCTGCAACACTTGCGAA
>JAAHIA010000227.1 GCA_010671975.1 Leptolyngbya sp. SIO4C1
ATCTATAGCAACAGAAATTGGATTGTCTACTCTAAGGTTATTTTGAGTAGATGCTTCTATCTGAGCTATTATTTGCTCCTTCGCAGCTTCAACGCTATCTAAATCATTATGATTTATTTTGATCGTACGAGTGTTAACAACATCAAAAGGTAACTGATCATTTTCATCAATAAGTTGAATAAGAGGTTTTCGAATCGCATGACGAATCGCAAGCTCATAAAAGACGTTAGCATTGTGACCAGTTAAATCAGCAATAACTAATGGAGCATCTATGATGTACTGAGTTACTTGCGTACTAATTAATCCCGGTTCTGATATTTCGTCAGCGCGTACGGCTGTAAAGCCTTTCAATTTTACTGTTGGACGTATGATGTGATTAAGAATTTGCTTGGAACGCCTATAAGTATCCGACTCGGGTTTTCCAATTGGGGCAATGACAAAACAAATATTCTCATTATTCATATTGAGAGTTTTTTGTGAAATTGGATAATCTTTGATTGTCTGCTTTATTTAGTTTGAGTTGCGCAAGGGGATATGGATCGCTTTCGCTCTCAAATATTGAAGGTGTCAGAAAAAAGTTTATCTATTCTGTAAATTCTGAAGTGAAGATTTAAGAATGTTTTCGCTGTATACAATTCTTAAGTTAAGTCAACAAAAATCTACTTTTGAAATAGATTTGGACTTGTGGTGAATTGAGTATAGGAAATTGAGATTGATTTGTAAAGGCATGATTGACTGAGGGTGCAATTTAGCATATGCTCAATCACTAAGCTGTTGTTTGCGTGCAGCAGCGCTCTCCAGGACTCACAACTTAGCGCCGCCTGACGGTATTAGCACTACCAATCAGGCGACTCACCTCCCCAACTGTATACGGCAGTTCGGAAGGCTAACGGTAGTTTACCTTAGCCGCTCTGGCTCGTTCTACAGCGTTGCGGAGTGGCTAAGTTGCGAGTTCTGTTTCCTAGCCCATCTCAATTCCCAAAGGAGACAGAACGACTATGCTTTCATCCCATTCGAGCACGTCGGTGCTCACCGCTTCACCTGCGCCTGCAGCGCCAGAGTCTGCGCCTAATGCCGTGCCGCAGTTTGCCAGCGTGCGCCATATGGTGTTTGGCCCCCTCGCCGCGCTCGAAGACACGATTAAAACCTTGCACAAGCGCGGCTATGCCGCAGCCAACGACTGGAGCCAGCCACAGCCGGTCAACGCCGCTGGCGAATATGTCACCGTGCTGATCAGACGCCTTAAGCTGCGGAAGAGTAGCTGAAATACGGGCTTTGTCAGCTTAGAGGTCTTAAAATTTGCAGGTAAAGCGATAGGGAACGTTAAAACGCTGGCCCACTGCCAGCCCTCGCGTCTCCCTGTCTTCCTCTTCTTTCCTGCCATTCCCGAACATTTTGAACACCCTCAAAACCTCGCTGCATCGCCTCAACCAGCTTCGCGTCATGCAGCCCGATTTTCCATTTCCGCCGCGCAAGCTGCCAGTCTTCTACGGCTGGGTAATCCTGATTGTCACCACAGTTGGCGTGATTATGAGCATCCCCGGACAAACAGCTGGGGTCAGCGTCTTTACCGATCCGCTGCTGGCCGCGACCGGGCTGTCTCGCCTGGGGCTGAGCAATGCCTATCTGATTGGGACGCTGACCAGCGGGCTGCTGCTGCCCTTGGGCGGCGTGTTTGTCGATCGGTTTGGGGCGCGGCTGACCGTAATAGGCGCATCGGTGTGGCTGGCGATGACGCTGGTGTATCTGAGCGGGTGCGATCGCATTGCCCAGTGGCTCAGCCGTCAGCTCTCGCTAGAATCTTCGCTGCCGGCGGCCTTTGCACTGCTGTGCCTCGGCTTTATCAGCCTGCGCTTTAGCGGCCAGGGAATGCTCACGCTGGTCAGCCGCACGACGCTTGGCAAATGGTTTGATCGGCGGCGGGGTATGGCCTCAGGCACCGCTGGCATATTTGTCTCCTTCGGCTTTTCCGCAGCGCCCCTGCTGCTCAGCTTCTTCATTGACGGCTTTGGCTGGCGCGGTGCCTGGCTTAGCCTCGCAGCGCTAGTTGGCCTTGGCATGGGCAGTCTCGGCTGGCTGTTCTACCGCGACAACCCCGAAGAATGTGGCCTCGCTATGGACGGTCCTTCTCCCCCATCTTCCCCATTGATCTCACCTTCTTTACCTGCTCCCACAGCTCGCGACTTCACCCGCCCCGCCGCCCTCCGCACCCTTGCCTTCTGGGCCGTCACGCTGGCGCTCGCCTCTCAGGCACTCACCATCACCGGCATCACCTTTCACATTGTTGACATTGGCGCAGCCGCAGGGCTACCGCAAAAGCAAACGGTGGCCATTTTTCTACCGATTGCCGTTTTCTCAACGCTGACTGGCTATCTCATTGGCATTCTCTCTGACCGTGCCAAGCTGAGGCTGTTGTTTATCGGCATGATGGTATTTGAATCGCTCGGCATTCTTGGCATGGCGTATCTAGATAGCTGGCCAATGCGGCTGGTTGCGATCGCCGGGCTCGGCATCAGCGGCGGCTGCTTCGGCACGCTCTCAACGGTGACCATGCCGCGCTACTTTGGGCGACTGCATCTAGGTGCGATCGTAGGTGTCGAGATGATGGTGCTAGTGATTGCCAGCGCAATCGGTCCGTCGCTGCTGGCAACGTTTAACGCGCTGTTTGGCAGCTATCGACTAGGGCTCTACGTCTGTGCAGCTATTCCACTGACGATAATTTTGGTGCTGCTACCAATGCGCAATCCGCAGGGGTGAGGGGTCGGGCTTCGACTCCGCTCAGCCCGCTGAGGGATTTCTGCATCTGCTTGGGTGTAGGCTGGGCGGCTAGCGCTGAGCTAGCGTATGTTCCCAGTCGAGGTGATTTTGCTTGGCCTGCTTGACCAGCGGTGAGAAAGCTAAGAGCCGATTCACGGCGCTATTCACCCAGCTGAGCGGCCAGCTAAAGGGGCGGGCAACGTCGACAAACAGCACGACGCGATAGTCGCTGGTTTCATTCCAGGCTTCGTGGTAGTAGGTGTCGTCAAAAATCAGGCTTTCTCCAGCCTGCCAGTGACGCATCTGATCGCCGACGCGCAGACGACAGGCCCCAGCGGGCTCAGGCACGATCAGCCCTAGGTGATAGCGAATCAGCCCCTTGTGCTTGCCGCGATGCTCGGGGATGTGCTTACCTGGGGCCAAAATCGAGAAAAAAGCAGACTGCAGCCCCGGGATCTGTTGCAAAAGCTTCCACGTTTCGGGACACTGACGGCAGTTTGTCTCGGCAACAAAGCCAAAGGCGCAAAAAAAGTAGGTCTTCCATTTATCATCTGGGCTGATGCGCTGCTGGCGCGGCATGATGTCTTGGAAGCTCGGTAGCGCGTCTATCTGCTCAAGCACCTGCAGCAGCTCTTGGCGAATAGTTTGCCAGCTGGCCTCTAGCCGCTGCGACCAAGGGAACTGCTCAGTTGTGAAAAAGGGCGCATTGCCCACGTCAGACTGCTCACCTAGCCAAGCTTCTAAACGGCGATAGGCAGCGCTGTCGAAAACCGGATGAATGGGAGTGTGGGGCGACTGAGGGCGGGTAGCAGCGGTCTGCATAGAACCAAAGGCAAAGGACAGCTCCTCATTGTGACCTGAAACCGTCGGCATTGCTAGCCTTGCGGTTAGCTCTTTCTAAAGAAGGAGGACGCTGACTGACGGTGCCAATCACAATAGAAACTGCTTTGGAATGGCTATGCGATCGCGTCTATGAGTTCATCTCCCTCAGCAGAAACGCCGGCGGCGGTGCTAGAGCAAATTGCTCAGCAGGTGTTTGGCTATGAAAGCCTGCGACCGGTCCAGCGGCAGGTGCTCGAATCGGTGCTAGCCGGTCGCGATACGCTGGCGGTGATGCCCACCGGCTCTGGTAAATCAGCTATCTATCAGATTGCGGCGCTGCGGCTGCCGGGGGTGACGCTGGTGATTTCGCCGCTGATTGCCCTACAGCAGGATCAGGTAGATGCGATCGCGGCTCAGAATACCGTCAAGGCAGCGGTGCTGAATTCGACCCTCACCCAGGCTGAGCGTGCCGCTGTCTTCGAGCAGCTTGCCAACGAGGCAATAGAATTTGTCTTTCTTGCACCCGAGCAGCTCAGCAACGAAGAAACGCTCGAACAGTTTAAAGCCGTTCAGCCTTCTCTCTTTGTTGTGGACGAGGCTCACTGCGTCAGCGAGTGGGGACATGATTTTCGCCCTGACTACCTGCAGCTAGGCAGCGTGATTGAGGCGCTGGGGCATCCGGTGGTGCTAGCACTGACGGCAACGGCTTCCCCGCTGGTGCGCCAAGAGATTTTAGAGCGGCTCGCGATGCGCGAGCCGGCAGAGATTGTCAGCGGCTTCGATCGACCGAATATCTCTCTCAGCGTCGAGAGCTTTCAAGCCGAGAGCACCAAGCTGCAGGCCCTGCTCCAGGCGGTTGCGGATGCCCCTAAGCCCGGCATTGTTTATGTCGCAACGCGAAAAGCGACTGAAGAGATTGCTGAAGCGCTAGTTGCTCAACAGATTAGCGCGGCAGCCTACCATGCCGGGCTGAGCGCCAAAGAGCGCGATCGCGTGCAGACACAGTTTATGGCCGATGACATTGACGTGATTGTGGCGACCACCGCGTTCGGTATGGGCATTGATAAGCCTAACGTACGATTTGTCTACCACTATCACATCCCAGGCTCGGTCGATGCCTACTATCAAGAAATTGGTCGAGCTGGGCGCGATGGTGACCCGGCTGAGGCAACGCTCTTTTATCGCCCAGACGATATGCAGCTGCAGCGCTTCTTTACCGGCAGCGGCAGCGTGGAAGAAGAGACGCTAGCCAACCTCGCGCAGCTGCTAGCCGCAGCTCCCGAACCGCCAACCACCGATCAGCTTTCGAATCATTGCGATCTGTCTCAGGCCAAGCTGACCACTGCGTTAGAGAGCTTGACAGCAGCGGGCCTGATTGAGCGTGACGCCGATGGCAGCCTTCGCTGCGTGGCAGCGGATACGGCGCAGGCGGTTGATCAGGCAATGACACAGCAGGAACGGCGACAGCAGTTTGACCAGTCGCGCCTGCAGATGATCAGCGGCTATGCAGAAACTCAGAGCTGCCGCCGCGCCTATATTCTCAGCTACTTTGGTGAAGCATTTGAGCCACCCTGCAACCGCTGCGATCGCTGCGCTGCAGAGACCGCTGCAGAAACCGCAGTCGAATACCTTCAGCCGTTTCCAATTTCTAGCACGATCATTCACACCAACTTTGGCAAGGGGCAGGTGCTGCGCTATGAGGCCGATAAAGTCTGCATTCTGTTTGAGACAGTCGGCTATAAAACCTTTGTGACAGAGATGATTGCTAACTCGGTTCGGTGTTTAGACGCCGGCACTGATTAGCCTCACTAGCTCAACTAAACTTGCGCGCTGTCGCAATACCCACTCTCTAGGCGAGAGCCTGACTTACTTTGAATTTGCGCTATTGACAATGCACTGGCTGCCGCTGGTAATTTTGAACGGCATGATTGCTGGCGGCTTCGTTCCAAATAAAAAGCTGTCAATCATAGTTGACAATTCTTAACAAAGTGGTTACATTAGTTAATAAGGGCGGTAAGAGCTGAGCTGGCTGCCGTCTGCGATAAGCTAAGGAGCCTAAGTCGAATGAGTATTGTACTAGCACTGATTATTGTGGGTTGGTTGGCTGCTTCCATGATTGGCACGCAGGCCTATTTCCGAGGTGAGCAGACTAAGCCAATTCATGAGCGTAACTGGCGCTCTGATACCTTCGAGCAAGTTGCTCAGTCAGTTACGGGTCAAACGACAGACTTCAATGAGCGCGTGCCAGCTTACGAGTATGACGCCTATGCTAGCCAGACGCTAGCTCAGTAAGTTCTCAACTTGCCATTGCGAGACTCTCCTTTGAGAACAAACCCTACGAGAGAAGACACGTAGATTCAAGATAGTGATGATTGCCCAGCGCTGTTAGTGCTGGGCTTTTTATTGGACAGAATCAAAGTCTCATTTGAGGCTGCAGGGGCTTCAACCGGGCTCAGGGGCAATGCTAGGTGGCCCGAAAAAGCTGTTTATCCCCTGCCAAGAGCGATATGCTGAGGAGAAGCCCATAAGCTCTGTCTACATCCTGTCTGCATACTATCTGCCCTATGTCTCCCCAGCTACACCAGCGCCGCTATTGGATTTTCGATATGGATGGCACGCTGACGGTGAGCATTCACGACTTTCAGGCCATCAAGGCTGAGCTCGGGCTACCGCTCGATCAGCCAATTTTAGAAGCGCTAGCCGCCGTCCCTGAGCCCGAAGCCAGTCAGCTACACCAGCAGCTAGAGGCCATTGAGTTAGAAATTGCGCAAGCCGCGACGCAGCAGGCGGGTGCCTACGATTTGCTCTCAGCGCTCAAAGCGCAGGGGCACCAGGTGGGGGTGCTGACGCGCAACAGCAAGCCCAACGCGATCGCCACGCTGGCCGCCTGCGATCTGGCCCAGTTTTTCCAGCCCGATTTCATTCTCAGCCGTCACTGCTGCACCCCCAAGCCCAGCCCAGAAGGCATTCTGAAGCTACTCTCAGCCTGGCAAGCCCAGCCGCACGAGGCGGTCATGGTCGGTGACTATGTGTTCGATCTAGCAGCCGGTCGCAGCGCCGGCACGGCCACGGTCTATATTGATCCTAGCGGCCAATTTGAATGGCAGGCGCAGGCCG
Organism: Leptolyngbya sp. SIO4C1; assembly: GCA_010671975.1. Lineage (GTDB taxonomy): Bacteria > Cyanobacteriota > Cyanobacteriia > Phormidesmidales > Phormidesmidaceae > SIO4C1. The sequence goes on from JAAHIA010000227.1 coordinate 6,697, forward strand.
ATCGGCAGGTGATGACGCTGGGTGAAGTGGTCGAGCTGCTGGCCGCCGCCTAGGCTCTGCGGTCTAGCCGCTCTAGCGAAGCCGCTATGATGTGATCAGCTGGTCTGACTGCCTATGGATGGTCTCGACACTGAACAAATTCCTGAAGTTTTGCCGGGCATTGCCCTCAGCTCAGAGCAGTGGGCGGCGCTGCAGGCAATTGAGGCATTTTTGCAGAGTCAGTCGAAGCTGTATCTGCTGACCGGCTATGCCGGGACAGGTAAAACGACGCTGCTGCACGCGCTGATTAGCCGACTGCGCCAGCAGGGAGACAGCCGCTCCGTAGTGCTGAGCGCTTTTAGCAATAAGGCAACCAAAGTATTGCGAACGATGGCCGCTCAGTGGTCGCTAGACGTAGACTGCATGACCTGCTGCAAGCTGCTAGGGCTAAAGCCGGTAATTGATACAGCCACCGGCGATCAGCTGTTTGAGACAGTAAACGATCAGCTGAACCAGGTGCCGCACTATCGGCTAGTGGTGGTAGACGAATGCTCGATGGTCAATCAAGAAATGTGGAAGCTGCTGGTGAATGCGGTCTCACGCCTTGATATTGCCACGCAGATGCTGTTTGTGGGCGATCCGGCTCAGCTGCCGCCGGTGAATGAGCTTCAGTCTTGCTGCTTTGAGCAAATTATTCACAGCTCAGCGCTGAATCAGGTGATTCGCTACGGCGGCGCGATTGGCGTGATTGCCGATGACATTCGCCGCAATATTGAGCGATCGCAGCTGCCAACCTATCGCAGCGACGTCAGCACTGACCAGACTGAAGGCTTTTTTATCATGCCGCGCGATCGCTGGCAGTCGCTGTTGATTCGCGCCTTTACCAGTGCAAAATACAGAGATAACCCCGATCAGGTGCGCGTGCTGGCCTACACCAACCGGCGGGTAAAGCAGCTCAATCAGCTCATCCGCACGGCCATCTACGGCGCGCAGATTTCTGACTATGTGGTGGGCGAACGGCTGATTACCAATACGCCTTGCCTAGACGAAGAGGCCGTTTTGCTGCAGACCTCAGAAGAATGTGAGGTCATCGGCATCAAGCGCGGCAAGGTTGAAAATTTGCCGGTCTGGCTGCTAGAAGTCTGCACCGAAGCAGGCGACTGTCGCGATCTGGTGGTGCTGCAGCAGCCGGCCCTGCCCGACTTTCAACAGCGGCTCGATAGCTATGCCAAAACGCTGCAGTGGGAGCTATTTTGGGCATTTCGGCAGCGCTTTCACGATGTTAACTATGCCTATAGCCTGACGGTGCACAAAAGCCAGGGCTCGACTTTTCAAGATGTGTTTGTCGATCTACCGAACCTGATGCGCAATCCCAAAA
>JAAHIA010000228.1 GCA_010671975.1 Leptolyngbya sp. SIO4C1
CGGGATTTTTTGTCTCGTGCGCTGAAGGTTTAAGTCGGGAGGAGCGCATGCAAAGGATCAAAATTCACCATCCCAAGCTCAGCATTAGCGCCAAGTGCCGGTTGCTGTCGATCAGTCGCGCCAGCGTCTATTATCAGCCCCAGCCAAGGCCAGCAGCGGAGATGGCATTGCTGCGACAGATTGACCAATATTTTCTGGATAATCCATGTCTTGGCAGTCGTAAGATGACGGCGTTATTGCGGCGTGATGGCCAGAGTGTCAGCCGTAAAAAGGTGCAGCGGTTGATGCGGCAACTTGGCATCCAAGCCGTCTACGCAAAGCCCAATACCAGCCAGCCGCACCCATTGCATCCCACGTATCCCTATCTGTTACGTGGATTAGAGATCAATAGGGCTAACCAGGTGTGGTGCTCAGACATCACCTACATCCCCATGCAACGCGGCTTTCTGTACCTGGTTGCTGTAATGGATTGGTACAGCCGCAACGTACTCTCCTGGCGCGTATCAAATACCCTGGAGGCAGACTTTTGTGTTGGTGCCTTGCAAGACGCTCTACGCCACTTCGGTACCCCAGCTATCTTCAACACCGATCAGGGCAGCCAGTTCACCAGCCAGGCCTTCACTGGCACCTTGCAAGACGCTGGCGTGCAAATCTCCATGGATGGCCGTGGACGCTATCTCGACAATATCTTTATTGAGCGCCTGTGGCGCACCGTTAAACACGAGTGCATCTACCTCCACGCCCCTGCCACTGGCACGGCATTAAACGCCCTGCTAAAGCGCTGGATACACTACTACAACCAACAACGACCCCATCAATCCCTCAACTATCAAACCCCTCACGAATTTTATCTTGCCAGTCTAACTGGCTCTAGTACACTCAACATGCAGCCACCCGCACTGGCCGCTTAACAACAAAATTACCAACCAATCGCCAGTACTTTTAGAGGATAAATCACGCTAATAACTGTCTAAATAGTTGGGGCCACCTCAAGGGACGCGCCCGACGACAGGAACGCCAACTCCGGTTTTCGGGTGGTGTGTGGGCTCGCGAGGGACTAGCCCTTTGCCCTTTTGCCCTCTGGCCCTTTGGCGCACTACTATAGTTCATTTGTATTAAATGGTTCTTTGGATGTATGCCGAAATAGAGCGAATAAACGTGTAGTGATGACCGGGGCTAATATGGCTTTGGTTTCAAGTGTTGACTAGGAAAGGTATATGGCAAGACTTGTCGAATTCGATGTGGGTAACGGTCAGTCGGTGCTGATCGAGGTTGAGGATGTGCAGTCGGATGAGGTGAAGCCTGTTTCCAAGCGTCCAGGGGAAATTGCGGCTCAAGCGAAGCAAACCTTTGACCAGGCCCTCGATAACTTGAAGCCGATGGTCGAGAGCATCCGCGATCGCGTGGATGCCATGACTCAGCCCGCTGACGAGGTGGAAGTGAAATTTAGTGTCAAGCTCAGTGGTGAAGTGGGTGCGGTAGTTACAAAGGTGGGTGGCGAGGCAACCTATGAGATTACGTTGAAGTGGCACCACAAGTGAGTTTTAGTCGCGAAGATTACGAGCATGCGATCGCTCGTATCTTTTTTCAAAATCAGGAGACGGGCCAGAAGAGCGTAGTGGGAACAGGTTTTTTAGTTGCTCCTGGCTATGTATTGACCTGTGCCCATGTAGTACTGCAGGCGCTGGGACTGACAGAAGAGGAGTTTGCTAACCATCAGGAAGCACCTAAAGGTACCATTACGCTCGATTTTTTTTCCGATAAATACGATATCACCGCCAAGGTGGTTGCTTGGGAAGCTTATAACCTAGAAGAAGGGGATATTGCGGCGCTGAAATTACAAGCTTTGCCTCCAAAGCAGGCAAAACCTATGTTGCTCAGACAATACGCTTGTGAGGATATCCGCAATCAGCCCCATTATGTGATGGGCTTTGCTAGTGATAGCAGTAATCCTACTGAGGCTTATAGGCCTAAGGCAAATGCTCCTGGAGGCCGCTTTCAGTTCCATAAAGAAGGTGATCCTCAAGGTGACACGATTGAATCGGGGTTTAGCGGTGCTCCAGTGTTGAACGAGACCCATAACTGCATAGTTGGCATGGTGGCGACAGCTTGGATTCCTAATGCTAAAAGTGATATGCGCTGTAGGGCTTATGTCATTCCCGAAGTGCAGTTGCGGCCCGTGCTACATAATCTCTTTGCTCGTAGCTTATGCGACCTCGTCGAGCAAGCACGGGTGGAATCTCGTAGCTCAGTGCAGAATGCTGTCGAGCTAGCGTTTGCTCTCTGTGAAGAGGGACGGGTCGAGGGCACGAGTTTGTTAGAGCGCTTGCAGTACCTAACCGAACTGTCTAATCGGGGCTGGCAGCAAGCAGAGCGTGATGTGGATCGCTTGACACAATTTGCAGTGTTTCTGGCAGTAATGGATGGCTTGCCCAAGTCTCTGCGTCAGGGATTGGAAGATTGGGTGCGATTTCGTCAGTTTGCTTTCGAGCCTCTCTACGTGAAGGCTAACCAAGCACGTCAGGACCGTCAATTGCCTTCGTCTTATACGCCTGAGCATCTCATCGTACAGATTAAACCAGATGAGCAGAATGCGGCCAATGTCAAAATTTGGCTATGGGTGATTGGCAATCGCGAGCTCTATGACCCTCTGGAGCCACCGCCGCCTAGGCTCAAAGATAAAGTGATTCCTTTTGTTGAGTTGCCGCTTTTTCTGGAGAGTTGGCTTGAGGCCGAATCAGCCTTAGAGAATCCAATGATGCACTGTTTCGTTGCTAGACGTCTTCTAGGCTGTGATCTGGATGCGCGTGAAACTCAGGATGGCCTGACTCTGGGGAACCAGTATAGATTAGTGATGCGGACAGATTTAAGTCAATCTCCCACTGGCAAGCAGCATTATGCCCGTTGGCAGCAAAAGTGGGAGGATTTAGAGCAAGAGCACCAAACTTCGGTTCGCGATGTCCTGGTGCGTTCCGATTGCAGCAAAAAAGGCCGTTTGCTCAAGCAGCTGCGCTCTGCTGAGATGGCAATTTTGGAAAATCTGACCAGCGATCGCGTTGAAGAGATCTTTGAGTTTTTAGCCAAAAAAGTTGGCCTACCGGTGGCGTTATGGTCGCGGCAAGATGCTCAATGCCAGGATCTGGAGCATCTCTTAGACTGTGCAGTGATTAATTTACCGGAACGGGTTTTTGAAGAGCGTTCTGAAACTTTGGATTGTGAAAACAAGACTCACGTAGGCTACCATCTAAGCCTGGTATGGGAAGATTTCAAAGTCATCCCACCCACATGGGAGCCGTTTGATCAAGAGGCATGCTGAGAGGAATGACGAAATGATGAGTGACGAGCCAGTGAAGCAGCGGGATATCTTCCAGCCTATCTTTAAGGGCACTGGTGCTCCCCCGACCGATAAAAGTGATACGCCTCCCCTGGAGTCACTTCCTGATCCCCCGACCTGGCGGCGGGCGGATCGCCGTAAGCAAGAGCGCGGGGCTACGTTTCAGGCTGAGTCTAATGAGATTGAATTGGTCAATGCTGCGTTGTATTTACGGCGGCCACTGCTCGTGACAGGGAAACCGGGCACTGGTAAAACGTCATTGGCCTACGCCATTGCTCGTGAGTTGGATATGGGTGAGGTGCTGTACTGGCCTATTACCACCCGAACGACGCTAAAAGACGGTTTATATCTTTACGATGCGATTGCCCGCTTGCAAGACTCTACCGAAGCAGAACGTGGCGGTAAAAATCGCTTTGACAATATCGGTAAATATATTCGTTTGGGGCCTTTAGGAACGGCGCTTCTGCCTTCTAAGAAACCTCGTATTCTCATTGTGGATGAGATTGATAAGAGCGATATCGATTTGCCTAATGACTTGCTCTATGTCTTTGAGGAAGGAACATTTGAAATTCCTGAACTGGTGCGAATTGAAGACGTTAAAGCCGAGGTCGAAGTCCGCACAGCATACAAAGATGACACAGAATTTACGTTTAACAAACAACCAGTGCCAGACGATGATGCAGCGGTTATTGAGCCAGATGCAGATGATCGTGCAACTGATGACAAACCAGTGGTGGTCAACGGCAAAACCAAGATAGAGAAAGGCCGAATTGCCTGCACTGAGTTTCCGCTCATGATTCTGACCAGTAACGGTGAGCGCGATTTTCCACCCCCCTTCCTGCGTCGCTGCATTCGCTTGACCATGCGAGAGCCAGGTGAACAAAGGCTGACTGAGATTGTAAAGGCTCACCTCCGTCAGGAAAAGAACGGGGAAGCCTTAATTGCTGAGGCGGAGAAACAAATTGATGATTTAGTCAAACGGTTTGTAGACAAGCGTGACAAGAATTTCAGCAAAGGTGATCTAGCGACTGATCAGCTTTTGAATGCAATTTATTTGATTACCCGCGAGCGTAAGCCTAATATCAATACCGAAGTCAGTGAGCCAGGAGACCTGATTGACCGCCTGTGGAAGCATCTGAGCAGCAGCGAAGACCAACTATCGGAAAATCGGCGCAACGGCTGAGGCAGCTTGGTCTCGATTTTGATGCGGTTGATTTAGCCGATATGTTTTGGCTAGCTCAATTTATTGAGCTCGATCGTTCTGCGCGTTCAGAGGCTCTGTCTGAAACTCAACCACGATCAGAGTCCAAGACCCTCAAAACGGTAGATGACAGGAATTCTGCTGCAAGTGGTGCACCAGCAGCTAATATCTACATCGACGATCGCCGTGACGAACCATCACAACCTCCTTCAGTGATAGAAGAAGAGGAAGAGGAACTGCCCTCTGGCACACCGTTTCCGGTACCGGCAGCGCCAGCCTTGCGCACTCGGCTGGATCTGGCGCGATCGCTGCGTCCCCTGATGCGCAAAGTACCCTCCCGTATCCGTCAGGAGCTAGACGAGGAAGCTACTATTACGCAAATTGCGGAAACTCGGCTCTGGGTGCCTGTGGTGCAGGCTCAACCAGAGCGGTGGCTAGATTTAGAACTGGTCGTAGAGGATTCTAAAACCACGGTAGTGTGGGAGCGTTCGATCGCTGAATTACAACACCTAGTGGAGTATCAAGGTGCCTTCAGAACTGTCCGCACTTGGCGGTTATCGGTGCCTGACCTAAAAACAGCTAGCCCTGGCGATCTGAAGCTCTTTCCGCGCTGGCGTGAACCTCCTGAAGCTCGACAGTACCAGCGACCCCATAGCCCTCGTGAGCTGATCGATCCTAGTAGTCGGCGGCTAGTGCTACTGCTGACAGATTGCACTTCCGCCCTATGGTGGCGAGGCCTTATTCACGAAACGCTTTGGGCCTGGGCGGAGACGCAACCGGTTTCTATTGTGCAACTATTTCCCGAACGGTTATGGACTCGAACTGCTCTCAGCAATGGTCATATTGTCCGGTTGGGTACAACGAGTTCAGGTTTACCGAGTTCTCGTTTGGAAGTTGAAGGACTGCCTAACCTGGAAACCTGGGAGCAGTGGGATGAGGCTGAAGCTGATGAAAGTTCTCTGGATAGTCAAACGTCGAATGGTGAGCAACGTTTGCTGACCTTACCTATTGTGACGCTCGAACCTCAGGTTATGAATCGGTGGGCACGGGTCATCGCGGGTAGTGGTGGTATGCTGACACCCGGTCGAACGTTTGAGCTTAAATCGGTGCGTCAAATTGCGCAGGAATATGACGCAAAATCAACGGCTCCTGCGAAATCGCGGACCGCTCGCCAACGGGTAGCTCTGTTTCGGGCTGCAGCTTCTGAAATAGCGCAGCAGCTGGCAGAATACATGGCGGCAACTCCAGTGAGTCTACCGGTCATTGACCTGCTACGGGATGAATTCGTGCCAGAAGCGCGGCAAGAACACATTGCTGAGGTGCTTCTCAGTGGATTGCTTCAGCGTTGTGACGAGGAGGAAGAAGGATACTGCCGCTACCAGTTTTTTGGCGATGATAACCCTGGTGATCAGTCTCAGCGAGTCCGATACTTGCTACTTGATAGTGTGCCGGTCTCTCGCACTCGGGATGTCCTAGATCGGCTCTCTCAGCTGATCAGAGACAAAGCGGGTAATACACTCAAGAGTTTTGAGGCTTTTTTAGCGGCCTTTGAAGAGTCTGGAGATACCTTAGGCGAGGGAGCCTTACCTTTGGCTTCGGTAGGTCTTGATGTCTTGCAACGTCTGGGAGGACCTCATGCCGCTCTAGCCCAACGGTATGCCACTGTGATTCAGCCTGTGGGGAGCCGACAGCCGCAGCAGCAGAATACTGAAGATGATTTCCCATTTCATACGATTGATTATGAAGTGGCTCAGTTTCTTAACTTTCCACCGCTTCAGTCGTTCAACTTTAAATCGCCTACTATCGTTACTCTACTCAAACATGCTTTTGAGTTTGAGACGGCGACCTTAGAGCGCGATCGCGAATCAGAGGAATGGATCATCCGCCGCCGTCAAACAAAGGCTTGGGGCTATGTCGAACCCTTTGGGGGGGATACGGATATAGACGATGATCTGAGCTTGGAGATGGTGGCTATTCCTGGTGGCACCTTCATGATGGGAGCACCCAAGGAAGAATCAGGAAGCAGTGACGATGAGCGTCCTCAGCACGAAGTGACGCTGCAGCCGTTTTACATGAGTCGCTATCCCATCACTCAAGCTCAGTGGCGTGTGATCGCAACAACAGCTAGCCGGAAACCTATACAAACCTTTGAGGAAGCGGTAGAAGCAGTTGATTTGGCTGTCCGCTCGATTCGACCGGAAGGACTCCGAGAGGTTGAAAGGATTGTACTTGAGGGAGCTTGGAACCAGCAGTCGTATCGAAGTATGGCATTGGAGGCACATCGTGCAGTTGGCTCTGTAAGAGCAGCTGGCGCTGATTTATTTTCTTTATTGTCTAAGGTATTGGGTGTCCGCATCACCAAGTCAGGCTTTCGGACTGCGATTGAGCAATGGGCTAATCAGTCAGATTCTGGGTCGAAGCGAAATTTAGAACCTGCCCCATCGTTCTTTGAGGGGGACCATCTCCCGGTTGAGAATGTGAGTTGGGATGATGCGCAGGAGTTTTGCCGACGTCTTTCTGCTAAGACTGGCAAAAACTATCGCCTTCCCACCGAAGCCGAGTGGGAATATGCCTGCCGTGCTGACACCACAACCCCATTTAACTTTGGTGAAACCATCGCCCCAGACTTAGCAAACTATGATGCTGAGACGGCATTTGAGGATGGTCCTACTGGGGAACATCGCGGTAAGACAACCCTAGTTGGTAGTTTTTCTGCCAATGCCTTTGGTTTATACGATATGCACGGCAATGTGTGGGAATGGTGTGAAGACTACTGGCATGGTAGCTACGAAGGAGCGCCTGACAATGGTTCAGCCCGGATTTCTTCTGATGAGAGTGAAAATGATCGCGTACTGCGGGGCGGTTCCTGGGGCAACGATCCTGAGAACTGCCGGTCGGCGGACCGCGGCAGGGACGCGCCCGACGACAGGGACGACCTCACTGGTTTTCGGGTGGTGTGTGGGCTCGCGAGGGGCTAGCCCTTTGCCCTTTTGCCCTTTGGCGCACTATTAATATAGTGCAAATGTTTTACTTAAGGCATATTATGAAGCGAGAGTTGCCCATTGTACAAAAGACCTACGACCTGGTTAAGTGGTACGTACCTATTCTCAATAAGCTGCCCCGTGAGCATAAGTTTTTGCTCGGCGATCGTGTTGTCACCGGCCTTTACGACCTGCTTGAAGGACTAATTCTCGCTCGATATAGTAGCGATAAGCTGCCGAAGTTGAAGGTCTTAAATGGCAGGTTAGATCTGCTCCGTCATCAAACTCGTCTGCTATTTGAATTTGAGCTGATGTCAGCGCAGCGATACAAATATGTCAGTCAGTTAATTGATGGTATTGGTCAGGAGCTAGGGAGCTATAACCAAAAGTGGTGTACGAGGGAGGCACAAAAAAAGGCGTATCCTTCTGGAAGAGAAAAAGACCAGACAAAGGAATACACCATGACTCAAGATAATGTGATCGCATTCAAAACACCAGCA
>JAAHIA010000229.1 GCA_010671975.1 Leptolyngbya sp. SIO4C1
GACTGCTAGAAAATTAAGAATTTAACCCAGGTTAAATTCTTAATTTTCTAGCAGTCTTCTCAGCTGAGGTTCAGCTACAGCCCCTAATCTCAAATCGGAACCATTGTTGAGGAATGCATTATGGCAGTTGACTATGACTTAGTGGTAATTGGTGGCGGTTCGGCTGGGCTAGTCGCAGCCAGCGCTGGGGCGCAGCTCAAAGCTCGAGTTGCGCTGGTTGAAAAAAGCACGCGGGGTTTGGGTGGCGACTGTCTGTTTTATGGCTGTGTCCCGAGTAAGTCTATGATTCATTCGGCGCAGATTGCCTACAACGTCAAGACGGCGTCGCGGTTTGGCGTATATACCTCTGAGCCTACTATCAATTTTGCTGAAGCGATGGGTCATGTTGAGAGCGTTGTGAGCACCATTGCCGTCCATGATTCGACTGAGCGCTTTGAGTCGCTCGGCGTAGAAGTCATCTATGGAACTGGTCAGTTTGTCGATCGCAGCACGTTTGAAGTGGGCGGTCGCCGTCTAAAAGCGCGGGCCTTTTTGATTGCCACTGGCTCACATCCGGCCCTGCCGCCTATTGAAGGAATCAAAGAGGCTGGCTATTTGACCAACATCGATGTTTTCAGCGGGTTGAAGACGCGACCGGCGTCGCTGGCCGTGATTGGCGCTGGCCCAATCGGCTGTGAATTAGGCCAGTCATTCTCGCGACTAGGGTCTGAGGTCACCATTATTTCTAGCCGCGACCACATCATGCCTAAAGAAGACCCAGAGGCCGCCATCGTGGTTGAGCAGCAGCTGCGCTCAGAGGGTATTCGCATTCTCAACAACAGCCGGGCTCAGAAGGTGCGGGTCGTTGATGGTAAGAAGCATGTCTATGTCGGTGAGGAAGTCGTGGTGGTTGACGAAATCTTAGTCTCAGCCGGGCGTACGCCTAACGTCAGCTCGCTGAACCTGGCGGCAGCCGGGGTTGAGGTCGGTAAGCAGGGCATTACGGTCAATGAAAAGCTGCAGACAAGCAATTCACGCATCTATGCAGCCGGCGATGTGATTGGCGGCTATCAGTTTACCCACGTAGCTGGCTATGAGGCAGCAGTGGCAATGCAGAATGCGCTCATTCTGCCGCTAAAGAAGGCTGACTATCGAGTTATTCCCTGGGCTACGTTCACTGAACCCGAGCTGGGTCGAGTAGGTTTGACAGAACAGCAGGCGCGCGATCGCTACGGTGATGACGTCTATGTGCTCAAGCATGAGTTCAAAGAGCTAGATCGAGCCCTGGCCGAAGCAGCCGGCCACGGCTTTGCCAAATTTATCACCCGCAGCAATGGCGAAATTTTAGGCGCGCATATCGTGGGTTCCCATGCGGGCGAGCTAATTCACGAGGTGGTCTTGGCCATGAGCCAAAACCTCAAAGTGAGCGCGCTAACCGGTATGATTCACGTGTATCCAACGCTGTCTGAGATCAACAGCAAAACGGCGCTGCAGCTGACCAAGCAGAAATATGCCAAAAATGAATTTCTGCAAACCCTGTTGCAAAAGTTCTTCAACTGGCGGCGTGGGATAGCCTCGTAGTGATTGCCAGCATGGGCCATTTGCCAAAACCGACCGCAGACAATACTTTTCTAGCCGAGCATGTCAGCCTGCTGCGAGACAGCTATCAGCGACTGCTCGGCAAAGCGCTGGTTGAGCCAACGCTGTCTGCTGCGGCCGGTGCCCAGGCCGTCTTTGAAGCGCCTTTTGTGGTAGTGTCTCACAGCGCGGCTAGCGATCCGGTGTTTACCTACGGCAACCAGGCTGCGCTAGATCTGTTTGAAATGAGCTGGGCAGAGTTTACCGCACTGCCGTCTAAATATTCGGCAGAGCCTGAAAAGCGGGCAGCGCGATCGCAGCTGCTGGCAGCCGTGGCGCGGCAGGGCTATGCCGAAAACTACAGCGGCGTTCGTCGGGCTAAGTCTGGACGCCGCTTCTTAATTGAGCGGGTCACCGTTTGGAATCTGGTTGATCATACTGGGCTCTATCGAGGGCAAGCGGCTACCTATCGCGACTGGACATATTTGTCATCGGGCCATACCACTGACTAATGCTCTCGTAAATCTACCGAAAGGTGAGGTTTAAATCGCACATTCAGCTTTATAGAATCTAGATAGCAAATACGGTTATTTCTCGCCCCTATCTCCGTATCTCTACGGTTTTTGCGTACTAGCAGTGTGATTTACAAGAGTAGGAGGGGATCGAGCTCTACCTACCATTGAAACGGGCAGATCGTTGCACCATTCGCGCTTTGGGCCATTTAGATATGCGCTTATCACTGTTTGACAAGTTGCTGCTTGCAAATTGCACTCTCCTCATTACCAGCTTTTCTATGCTGCCTGTGCTGCCTGTGCTGCCGGGCGTCGCCCAGACAGAGGGTAGCGACTCGCTGCGCCAGGGACTGCCGGGGCGGCGCATCAGCGGTGGGTCAAGAGTGCCGACAGAAGCCTGCGTGCTTGACCAGCAGCCGCTAATTGCGCTCGTGCCTGACGACGCGATAGGACTCACGGGTAAAGCCGCCCCTACCCTATGGTTTGCCCTGCCTGCCGTGAGCCCCTCGCGATCGCTAGAGTTTGGCCTGTTTACTCAGGACGATCAGCTGATTTACCAGACCACGCTGCCCGTTTCTGCAGCCGGCGTGCGCAGCATCGATCTGACTCAGCTTGAGGGAGCGCCAGCGCTGACAGTTGACGAGAACTATCGCTGGTACCTCTCAATTGTGTGTAACCCCAGCAACCGTTCAGAAGATATTTGGGTCGATGGCTGGGTGCGCCGGGTCGATCTGCCTAGCGCCATGGCTGCTGACTTAGCTAGCGCATCCCCCTTAGATCAGCCTCATCTCTACCTGCAGGCCGGGCTCTGGCATGAAGCCATTACTGAATTGGCGACGCTGGTACAGCGATACCCTGAAAGCGCGGCGCTAGAGCAGCAGTGGCAGGCACTGCTGAGCTCAATCGATCTCGATCAGGCCGTAGACGCTCCTGTGCTGAGTCCATCCACTCGTTTGCGCAGTCGTAAGCTAGCCGTTTCTCCCTGACCGTCTGCATGAGGTCTTACTGCCTGGTCAAGTTCACCATCGCAGCTGTTCGCAGCAGCGCTTTGATTGGTGCCCTAGCGGTTCAAGCTTTACCGGCGGTTGCCCAGGTTGTGCCCACCGAGGCGACCAGCACCCAGGTTAATGTGGCAGGTCCTCAGGTTGAGATTGAGGGCGGAACTTACTCAAGCGCCGGTGACAATCTCTTTCATGAGTTTGAACAGTTCAGCCTCGGGGCGGGGCAGACGGCAACCTTTCTAGCAGCGCCGGCCGCTCAAAATATTTTTGGTCGCATTGCTGGCGATTATCGGTCAGTCATCGACGGCCGGCTTCAGGTTCGCGGCGGCCAGGCCAACCTCTACCTCATCAACCCGGCCGGCTTTTTGTTTGGCCCTAACGCTGCGCTCAACCTGCCGGCGGCCTTCACAGCGACGACTGCAGCCGGCATTGGGTTTGGCGACAGCCTGTGGCAGGCCGACGCTGTCAGCTATCAGGCTTTCACCGGCAGCCCTACGCATTTCGACTTCACCGCCGCCGCCGGCAGCATTATTAATCAGGGTCAGCTTTCGGTCGCCTCAGGGCAGTCGCTGGCTTTGCTAGGCCACCAGATCTTCAACACCGGCGAGCTCTCAGCGCCTGGCGGCAGCCTGACCGTAGCCGCTGTTCGCAGCGGCCAGCTAGCGCTTCAGGCCTCAGACGGCGTCCTGTCGCTGGAAGGTAGTCTACCGGCGCTGCCGCTCACGCCTGGGTCGCTGCCAGGCTGGCTGACCGGTGCTGACGCTGACCATGCGGCTCAGCTGACGGTCACAGCCGAGCACGGGGCGCAGCTTTCTGGCGCTGCCCTGCCGCTACCCAGTGGCACTGCCCTCATTTCAGGGCGACTCTCTAGCGCCAGCGCCGATACGGCTGGAGGCAGCCTTTACCTGCTGGGCAGTGCGGTGATGCTGCGCTCAGCGGAGCTGGATGCCTCTGGCACCAGCGGCGGCCAGATTCGCATTGGTGGCGATTTTCAAGGACAGGGAGGGCTGCCTCGCGCTAGCGTCACGCTGGGCGATCGCGCGACGCAGATAGCTGCCGATGCTCTGACGGCGGGCGACGGCGGCACGGTGGCGATTTGGGCAGACGGGCTGACGGCTTTTGAGGGGGCTATCCGGGCACGCGGCGGGGCGATCGCAGGCAGCGGTGGTCAGGTTGAAATTTCTGGCAAGGCACAGCTGATTTTTAATGGCACGGTTGATTTAGAGGCGCCGCAGGGGCCGCCAGGCACCGTTCTGTTCGATCCGACCGACATCGCCGTGGTGGCGGGCTCTGGCCCTGACGATGCTGCGCTGCCAACCGTACTGGCCCTAACGCCCGGTGTGTTTACCCTCAGCGAAGCGGCGCTAGAGGCCCTAGCCGGCGATGCCAACGTCGTGCTGCAGGCCACCAACGATATTACGATTGCCCCGCTCCCAGACGGTGCCCTAACGTTTCAAACTGGCAGCGGGGCGATCACTTTTCTAGCCGATGCTGACAGCGATGGCTTAGGCCAGTTCTCCATGGCGCCAGCCGATACGCTGCAGGCGGCCGGTCGCAATCTCACTATCTCAGCAGCCGATATCCGTGCCGGTGGCTTAGATACTGGTATTAGTGCCAGCAGCAACAATATTGGCGACGGGGGGCGAATTGAGCTGATGGCAACTCGCGGCGCGATTCAAACGCAGGATTTGACCACCGCTTCTCGCACCAGCGGCAATCGCGCTGGGCGCGGTGGCGATATCTTTTTGATCGCCGACGGCCCGATTACTACCGGCAGCTTGCAAACGCAGTCTGAGGCGAGAAACCAGGCTGGCAGTGCCGGTAGCGTGGTGCTGCAGTCTACCAGCGGCGCAATTAGCACTGGTGATTTGCGGGTGAATGCATACGCTGCGAATAACACCGCCGGTGAGGCAGGCGATATCGTACTCTCAGCTCCGGCAGGCGCTATCTCAGCCGGTCAGCTTGTCGCCACTGCAATCGCTGATGAAAATGACAATACGGGCAGCGGTGGCGATGTCTTTTTGAATGCGCAAGGCGACATTACCCTGTCTCTGGTTGCGGTTGATAGCGATCGCGCTGCCGGCGTTATCGATCTAATGGCGGGTCAAACGGTGCGGGTGCTGGCCGCTGCGCCCAACCGTAGCGGCACGATGGCTAGCCTATCTGCGGTTGGCAGTGAAGGCAGCGGCCGCATTGAGATTGACTATTTTCAAAACCCGTCTGGTAGCCCCTTTACAGTCGGCGACCCCAGCCGCAACGGCACTCAAGGGGCAATCGTCACCAGTCAGGCTCAGCTAAGCCCGCCAGAGAGCATTTTTGAGCAGCGCACCGTGGGTGACACGCTGCGGGTGATTAATCAGGCGGTGCCAGAGCCGCCTACGATATCCCCGCCTGTGGTCAGCCCTGCTCCGAACGTGGAAGCGCCTGACATGGCTGAAGATAGCCCGGTTACTGCTCCGCCTCAGCCCGAGATTGACGCTCGGCAGCGGCCAGCCGAGATTGACAGCCTGGGTTCACCTCAGCCGATTCGCCGCACAGAAACCTCTGATATTACGGATGTGAGCGTCCTTGAGCCGACTGCGCCGCCAGCAGCGGTCGCTGCCTGGCAGCGGCTGGAGCAGTCTCTCGCAGAGCAGTATCGCACCTACCTCGGGCTGCCGGCCGCAGCTGGGCCAGCGCCTACCCTAGATCAGGTCACTACGACGCTAGCAGACGTCGCAGCCGCAACTCAGGTAAAGCCGGCTCTGGTCTACCTCTATTTCTCTAATGACCAGTTAGAGCTGATGCTGATTACAGCTGCTGGCCAGATTGTGCGGCAGCCTGCGGCTGAGGTTAGCTCGGCTCAGTTCGCCTCGGTCGCTCAGCAGTTTCGCCAGACCATCACCAATCGCGTTCTGCGCCCAGAGCAGTATTTGCCAGCGGCTCAGCAGCTCTACCAGTGGCTGATGGCACCCATAGCAGCAGAGCTGCAGGCGCAAAACATTCAAACCCTGACGTTTATTTTGGATGACGGGCTGCGATCGCTGCCGCTAGCGGCGCTGCACGACGGCGAGCAGTTTTTAATCGAGCGCTACAGCTTAGGGCTGATGCCGGCCTATAGCCTCAGTCAGATTGAGCCTGACCGCCCGCTAGATAGCGCGTCAATACTGGCTATGGGCATTGCTGAGTTTGACGATCAGGCGGATCTGATTGCCGTACCCAGCGAGCTGGCGCTGATTGCCAAAGATCCGACCGCCATCTTTCTCAATGAAGCTGCAACACTTGCGAATCTTAGATCGCAGCTGCAGCGACAGCAGTTTGAGGTTGCCCACATTGCCACCCACGCTGTCTTTCAATCGGGGACTGCTGAAAATTCTTACTTACAGCTCTGGGATCAGCGCCTGCGGCTCGATCAGCTGCGACAGCTGGGCCTGTCTGATTCTGCCATCTCGCTGCTGGTGCTCAGCGCCTGCACCACCGCCCTAGGCGATCAGGATGCCGAATTTGGCTTTGCTGGTGTTGCCCTCAGCGCCGGCGTGCCCTCAGCGCTGGCTAGCCTGTGGTCGGTTAGCGATGAAGCAACCCTAGGCTTTATGGCCGGCTTCTACGCTCAGCTCAATGCTGGCGCTACGCGAGCAGAGGCCGTGCGCCAGGCGCAGCTGGCGATGCTCAGGGGGCAGGTACACATGGCGCGCGGGGTGCTATACGGCCCGGGCCAGCAGTCAATTGCCGACCTGCCAGAGCTTGCCAACAGCGGCCGCTGGGACTTCACGCATCCAGCTCATTGGTCAGCTTTCACAATGATTGGGAATTCTTGGTAAATCTAAAAATCGTCACAGCCTGAACCGTTGCAGCCGTATGTTCCGAAGCGTTTTTACTAAAAGCAAGATATTTCTGAAGCATGATTTTCTGGATAGAGTCGGTCCGACGAGGTAAACGAACTATCGGGAGGAGCTGCCGTGTCAAACTAGCTCACTGGCTAAGGCAGCATCCCTATCTCATCGCTGCTTTATTCAGCACGCTCTGTGTGTTTGTCCTGCGTACGGCTAGCGGACTGCAGGCGCTAGAACTAGATGCTTTTGATACTTTTGTTAGACTGCAGCCCGATCCCAGACCCGACCCAGCACTGCTCGTCGTTGGCATTACTGAAGCCGATATTAAAGATCAGGCTGCCTGGCCGCTTTCAGATCAGATCATTGCCAATTTGCTAGCTCAGCTGCAGGCGCATGAGCCTAAAGCGATTGGGCTAGATATCCACCGCGACGTGCCCATTGGGCAAGGTGCAACTGCCTTAGCCAAACAGCTACAGGCAGAAAACGTATTTGCCATTACTCGTCTGGGCTATACCGAGGAAGATCGAGTACCGCCGCCGCCTGGCATGCCGCCAGAGCGGGTTGGCTACAACGACCTAGTGATTGATTCAGACAATATTCTACGCCGCAACTGGATGTTCGCAGCCGTAGGCGACGAGTCTTTCTATTCGTTTGCTCTACGGCTAAGTCTGTATGCGCTGGCTCAGCAGGGGATAGGTTTTCAAGCCAGGGCCAGCTCGCTGAAGATTGGCAACACGGTCTTTCCATCGCTGCAGCCCACCTCAGGTGGATACCAGAAAGAAGATACCACCGGCTATCAGGTGATGCTGCAATATCGCTCTCGTCAGCGAGTGGCCCGACAGCTCAACCTCAGACAGGTCTTGAGCGGAGACTTTGACCCTGACTGGGTAGCCGGCAAAATCGTGCTAATTGGCACGGTCGCCCCCACGATCAAAGATATGTTTCTTACTCCCTACAGCACGGCTTATACCGATGAACTGCAGATGCCGGGGGTGGTCGTCCATGCGCAGATGGTGAGCCAAATTCTCAGCGCCGTGCTCGATCGGCA
>JAAHIA010000023.1 GCA_010671975.1 Leptolyngbya sp. SIO4C1
AATACAGTTAAAGCACTGATTTCAGAGCTGCAATCAGATCCGGATTTTATTAACGCTCTAAATATATTAAATGGCCGAGAGCGGCAATATCAGATTGAATCGGACGAAGACGGCCTGCTGACGTTTCAGCTAAATCTGACTCGAGTGGCTAACGCACTGGTGTCACCTTCAGTTTTCTCTCGTAAAAGAGACCAGTATGAAAAAATGCTGACTCAGAAAACAATTGACGCTGCAGAAGTACGAGAGTTTCGTATTCTATTGGCTATCAGACAATGGTTTGAGAGTTTTATTGGCGGGCTAGAGCAGGTTGAAATTCTGCTCAAATCGAGAATCATTGGAAGAGAAGAGGCTGAACCCTATATCAAGCACTGGATTCAATGCATCTCAGATGCAAACTATCCTTACGGATTACCTTCAGCAGAAAACGATCGGCTGCAAAGCTATATTCTGAGCTACAGGCCGACATTGTCCAGCTTTTTCGAGCGTTTTGGCTATCTCATTCAGTCCTCAAGCCTAGAAGACAAAGTTGCGGTAATGCTTGAAACCGATAAGTCGAGAGTATAGTGAGAGCTATGCAAACTGTCGAAAGTCTTCATCTTGGTTGCTGAGCTGGACCCAGTCGGCACCGGCTTGGCTCAGCTTCTCGACTAGGCGAGCGCAGGCGGGGCGTTCGGTCGCGTAGTGGCCCGCATCGATCATAATGATGTTGCGATCGCGCGCTGCTTGAAACTGGTGAAATTTGCAATCTGAGGTCAGGTAAACCTCTGCGCCTGTTTGGCTAACGTCGGCAAGAAAGCTCGCGCCTGAGCCGCCGAGGACAGCAACGCGCCTGATTAGCTGCTGTAAATCAGCCGTAGGCGAGCAGAGCAGCTCGGGCGGTGCCAGCTTCGCCTGAATCTTATCTAGCAGCGCCTTGAGTGAGAGCGGTGGTGAGAGCGTCCCCACGCGGCCATAGCCCAGACCGTCTTGCGTAGGCGTAACGGGGCTCGGGTCTTGCAGGTTGAGCAGCTGTGCCAGCACGTCAGCGGTGCCGTCCGCAACCTGATCAAAGTTAGTGTGCGCGCTGTAGACGCCGATGCCATGCTGAATGCTGAGCCGTACCATATCAGCCACTGGATTACCCACTGTGACAGACTTGAGCGGGCTAAAAATCAGCGGATGATGAGCAAAAATCAGATTCACGGGCACACCGGATTCCTTCAGTCGAATCGCCTCTGCCATCACGGCCAGCGTTGGCGTTAAGCAAACCAGGATGCCGGCAGGCTGCGTTAAGATACCGGGCTCAATCTGCCAGCCGCAGTTATCCCACTTTTCCTGCCAGGCCGGGTTGGCCCAGGTTTCAAACCAGTCGATCAGCGCCGCAACGTTCATACTTTCTCCTTATTTCGGATTACTTCTTAAGATAGGGGAGCAATTGAGATAAGTCAGTCATCCTTAACAAGTTGCCCTTTTGAGGATAGCCCGATGGCAGAGCCAGTTAAGTCACGAGTTGCCGCTGATTTGGAGCAAGCCAAGCAAGAGGGACAGCTGCGCGCTGAGCGGATTAAATCTATTGTTAGTCAGGCAGTGGGCGAAGCCAGCCGTGAGGTACAGGCGGGCTCGAAAGAAGTGATACCGCTGGTGAGAGATGCGATCGCCACCGTTGTTGAAACGCTGCAAGAGCGGGGCGAAACGCTCAAAGAAGACGTTCAAGCCGCAATCGAAGGCGCTCTAGAAGTCATCAACCAGACCCGACGCGAGAAGATCAGCGCGGCTGAGGCTGAGGTCAAGCAGCTGCAGGCAGCTATTGAGAGTGAAGAAACCGCGATGCAGTCGGAGATGGATGAGGCGCTAACTACGGTAGAAGCCGCTGCGTCTGAACGCTCCGAGCAGGTCAAGGGCGCGGTCAAAGATGCGATTGAAACTGTCAAGAACAGCGAAGAGAGTCAGCTTATGAGAAAGCGCTATGCCCAGCTACGAACTCAAATTGCCATTCTCAAAGCTAACCTTTCGGCCCAGTATAGTGAGCGTCAAGAGGACGTACAGCACTATCTCGATGAGGCTCAGTCCTGGTATGAGCGCATGGGGCCGACGTTAGACTCTACGAGTGCCACGGTGCAGCAGCAGTATTTCGCGTTTGAAAAGCAGCTTGCTGAGGCTGGTAAAGCCTTAGCGAAAAAGGAGCGCAGCCTGAAGCAGACGCTGAAAGAGCTGTGGCGCAGCGCGTCTGAAACGTTTAAAGACTAGCGGCAAAGCTGCTCAATAAACCTGGCATGCTCAGCTGAGGCCATACCCGCTTGCAGAACAGCGAGCACGCGCGACAGATTATCCTCCGATTTGCGACATGGTGCGACTGTAGGCGCCGGTCGTGCCTGAGTCGCGCATTTTGAAGTTGATATCTGGCTTGGCGGCTAGCAGCTCAGCGACTTGAGCCCGAATATCGGCCAGCGGTTGCCCCTGCCGCAGCGCCTGCCGTAGGTTAATTTGCCCAGTTTCATTTAACAGGCAAGGCCGCAGCCAGCCATCAGCCGAGAGCCGCATCCGGTTGCAGCGATCGCAAAAGCAGTCTGACATCTGACTGATGAAACCGACGGTGCCTTTGGCTCCTGGTATCTGAAACACATCGGCTGGTCCGTTGCCGCGCACAGCAGATTCGGCCAGCCCCCAGCGATCGCGAATCTGCTGACGGAGGCTTTCTGAGTCAATCCAGCCTTTGTGCGTAAACAGATCGTCATTGCCAATAGGCATAAACTCAATAAAGCGCACATGCCAGGCCCGATCGAGGGTAAGCGCCGCCAGGTCTAGCACTTCGCTATCATTTACGCCTGGAATCACCACCACGTTGAGCTTTAGCGGTGAAAAGCCTACCCGATGCGCAGCCTGGATACCGGCCCAAACCTGGTGCCAGCGCGAGCGACCGCGACCGCCGATAATCTTTTGAAAGGTGTCCGGCTGTAAAGAATCTAAGCTGATATTGATGCGCCGCAGCCCGGCTTGGTAGAGATCTTCGGCCATGTCGGCTAGCTTGTAAGCATTAGTGGTCATGGCCAGATCTTGGGTTTCAGGCAGCTGAGCGATCGCGGCCACCAGCTTCACTACGTCCGGTCGCAGCAGCGGCTCGCCACCGGTCAGCCGAAACTTACGAAACCCTAGCGGTATAAAGACGGTTTGCAGAAGCTGTAAAATCTCAGCCTGACTCAGCCAGTGCTCGCGCAGCGCATAGTCGAGGTCCGCGCCCTCCGGCATGCAGTAAACGCACTGAAAGTTGCAGCGGTCAATCAGGCTAATGCGAAGATAGTCGATAGGGTTCATCAAAGCAGCCGCTAACTCATATCTATTATGAGTCAACTGACTAATTACGTTGGGGTTATTCAGAATGCCACCAGTTTCCCACCCTTTCAAGAAAGGACTGCTGGTTATTCTGATGAACTATAACGATCACGCTCCACCCCATGTCCATGTGAAATATCAGAATGATGTTAGAAGCTATCGCATTGAGATCAAAACGCGACAATGGATGAAACCAGGCCAAATCTTATCACCAAAGCTAAAGCGGATGGTTGAATCTTGGGTTGAGGCTCATGAAAAAGAGCTGCTAGAGCAGTGGCAAAATGCAATGAATAATGAACCTATTGAAATCGTAGGATAAAGCTTATGAAATGGAAGGCTTGGTCACAGCTTGCACAGGATGAGATCCATTGGCAAAATCGCTGCGAGAAGGGTTTGCTCAAAGCCGAACCGGTCAAAGACTACGTGCTTAGGCTGTGGTTTGAAGAAACAATGGATGTCACGATCTATGAACTTAACTTTGCTCCGCTGTTAATTGATGAAAATCCTGGTAAGGCGCTCTTACCGTTACGGGATATCAAACGTTTCCAATTTGTCAAGGGCGATTATGCGCTCGTTTGGCCCAATCCCGAGACTGGCGAATACGACGAAAATGTGATTGATTTGGCGCCTGAATGTGTCCGTTTCTTTTGCGAGCGCTATGGCAAGCTAGTGAAAGCACCGAGTCTGGCAGCTTAGGGAGGACCTCAATGTCAACCCCGCGTGCGGGCTATACGCTACCTGTGTTTGCCTGCGCCAGCGCGATCGCAGCGCTGCAGCGACTCCACGACATGCAGGCTGCTCCTGAGCACGTAGCGGTTAATCTGCTTGAGCCGGCTGAGACAGTTGAGATTCCAATCGAGCAGCTAGCGCCGCTGCCGGATGGCTCGGTGCTGGCCGTTACCCGCAGCGACCCCGGCGACAACCTTGATTTGACGCGCCATACGCCAGTTTGGGCGCTCGTTGCGATCGCAGCGCCTTCCCAATCTGAGCCTATTCAGCTAGACGGCGGCGAAGGGGTTGGACAGACCTTGGCAGGGGAGGCGGCTATCTATGCCTATGCGCAGCGACTTCTGCAGGCCAACCTAGCGCCGCTGCTGTCAGGTCAAAAAATTCGCGTGACGATCATTTTGCCAGCCGGCAGGGCGCTGGCGCTGCGCACTTCCAATGCGGCTTTTGGCATCGTTGATGGGCTATCGCTGCTGGGCACCACCGGCATCGCACAGCCGCTGAGCGCGCCGGGGCAGCTAGAACATTTTCGCGAAATTTTACAGAAGAAGGCTAAGACCTACGAAGCGCTAGTTTTTTGCCTAGGCGAAAACGGTCTGGATCTGGCTGTGCAGATGGGCATCAACCCCGACCAGCGAATTAAAACCGCGAACTGGCTGGGGCCGCTGCTGGCTGAGGCGGCGCTGCAGGGCATTGGCTCTATTTTACTGTTTGGCTATCACGGCAAGCTAATCAAGCTGGCAGGCGGCATCTTCCACACGCATCATCATGTTGCCGATGCGCGGCAGGAGATTTTAGCCGCCATCTGCGCTGGAGAGGGGCTGCCGACCGAGCGGGTGCAGCAGATTTTACACAGCCCGACTGCTGAAGCTGGACTGAGCGCTCTGCGCGGTTGGGATGATGCTGACGGCAGCGACTGGGTCAGCCAGGTCTACGGTGCGATCGCGAGCCGCATCGATCAGCGATCGCAGCAGTATATTTATACTCACAGCGAGCGAACCGTCACGGTGGGGTCCATTCTATTTGATCGTACCCGAAGAATTATTATCAAAAGTGCCAATGGTGACACGCTGCTACCGTGGGTTTGCTAAGGTGGTAAGAATAATTTTTTAACATGCCCACTTCAATCTTTTAAGTTAACGCTGTCAGCGATGACGGCTTGGTTGGCATATTCGCTGTTATTTAACTGTCTTCTTCTGTTCCTTTCCAGTAGGCTTCACCCGTGACTGCTCAGATTCAACCCGTTTCAACCGATACCTCTGATAATCTGCCAGAGGTGAATCGTCAGATGCTGGTCATCCTTGACTTTGGCTCTCAATATTCCGAACTAATTGCCCGTCGGATTCGCGAGACCCAGGTTTATTCAGAAGTGCTGTCATACCGCACGCCGGTTGAGCAGCTGCGTCAGCTTAGCCCCCAAGGCATCATCTTGTCAGGCGGCCCTAGCTCGGTCTACGACCAGAGTGCCCCCGTCTGCGATCCCGAGATTTGGAACTTAGGCATTCCGGTGCTGGGTGTCTGCTATGGCATGCAGCTGATGGTGCAGCAGCTTGGTGGTCAGGTTGAGCGCGCCGCGCGCGGTGAATATGGCAAGGCTTCGCTCACGATTGACGATCCCACCGACCTGCTGACCAACGTCGAAAACCAGTCCACTATGTGGATGAGCCACGGCGACTCGGTGACGCAGATGCCAGATGGGTTCGAGATTTTAGCCCATACCGAGAATACGCCCTGCGCCGCGATCGCAGATCACGGGCGCAAGTTCTACGGCGTCCAGTTTCATCCCGAAGTCGTCCATTCCGAAGATGGACAGGCGCTGATTCGCAACTTTGTCTATCACATCTGCCAGTGCGAACCCACCTGGACAACGGAAGCCTTTGTGGAAGAATCAATTCGCGAAGTGCGGGCCCGCGTCGGCGATAAGCGCGTGCTGCTAGCGCTCTCCGGCGGCGTTGACTCTTCTACGCTGGCCTTTCTGCTGCATCAGGCGATTGGCAATCAGCTCACCTGCATGTTTATTGACCAGGGCTTTATGCGCAAAGGCGAACCCGAGCGCCTAATTGAGCTGTTCGACAAGCAGTTTCACATTCCCGTTAGCTACGTCAACGCCCGCGAGCGCTTTATTGCCAAGCTCGAAGGCGTCACCGACCCCGAAGAAAAGCGCAAGCGTATCGGCCATGAGTTCATTCGCGTCTTTGAAGAAGAATCCAAGCGGCTTGGCCCCTTCGACTACCTAGCGCAGGGCACCCTCTACCCCGACGTGATCGAATCCGCCGATACCAACGTCGACCCTAAAACCGGCGAGCGCGTCGCTGTCAAAATTAAAAGCCACCACAACGTTGGCGGCCTGCCCAAAGACCTACAGTTTAAGCTAGTCGAACCGCTGCGCAAGCTATTCAAAGACGAAGTGCGCAAAGTGGGCCGCTCCATTGGCCTGCCTGAAGAAATCGTTCGCCGTCATCCCTTCCCCGGCCCTGGCTTGGCGATTCGCATCATTGGCGAAGTCACTGCCGAGCGTCTAAATATTCTGCGTGATGCCGATTACATCGTGCGCGATGAAATTCGTAAGCGCGGCCAGTATCACGATTTCTGGCAAGCCTTTGCCGTCCTGCTGCCCATCCGCAGCGTCGGCGTCATGGGCGATCAGCGCACCTATGCTCACCCCGTTGTGCTGCGCCTAGTCAGCAGCGAAGACGGCATGACCGCCGACTGGTCCCGCGCCCCCTACGATCTGCTAGAAGCTATCTCCAACCGCATGGTCAACGAAGTCGACGGCGTTAACCGCGTCGTCTATGACATCACCTCAAAGCCACCCGGCACGATTGAGTGGGAGTAGTCGCACAAATTTACCCCTTTCCCTTTACCCCTTCCTACCTTCCCCTTTTTCCCATCCCCCATGCCCCCCATCACCCTCAATCTTCTCCAAGGCTCCGTCCAGTTCAGCTTCTCCCCAGAAGCAGCGCGCGATCTCAAAGCCAGCATTGAAGATCTCGTCAGAACCCTCAAGGCTGTCTCCGTCGCTAAAACCGGTGGCGGTCGACCTCAGCCGGAAAAATCAATGGAATATCAGCACACTGGCGAGGTTTTTTTAGAAGTATTCTGTAATCCCAACATCTGGCCCAGTCCTTTCGCCGCTAAGCTGCTGATTACGCTGCGCGACGAGCGTATCCGTCTGACGACGGAGGCAGAGCTGACTCGCATTCTAGAAGATGTGAACCTATATCTCGAAGCCGCTGCCTGAGGTAGCGCGTGTTTGATGATGTGAGGCAAGATAGTAAAAAGCACTGGCCAACATAGACTTATGAATTTTGATACCCTAACTGAGCTACTGCAAAAAGGATTTCGGATTACGCTTGGGGCCGCTGCCTCTGCTGTTGAGGCTGTTCAAGATCCGCAAAAGTCTTCTCAAAAGTTTTCAGAAATTGGTACAGACTTCAATCGGCTAGCAGACGAGCTAGAAGTGCGCGGTGCGCTGACTGAGAAAGAGGCGCGCGACTTTGTCGATAACGTCAGTCAGCAGATGCCCAATCCGTTTCAGTCGGCGCCGGCTAGCCAGTCTACCGTCAACACCACAGCAACGTCGGTGGTTGATGCCAGCATTCAGGCTGAGATCAAGGCGCTAACCGAGCAGCTTAGCGCAATTCGCACTGAGATTGAGCAAATGAAGGCTCAGAAGTCTCAGGCATAAGCAATCGCAGCTTAGGGCTCCGCTTGGATCAGTGAAAGAATGCCGCGATACAGCGTCGAAAACTGAATCTCGTCAATGCCGTCTGGGTTATTCCAGGTAGCCGTGACGCAGTAGTGCTGACCATCTGCCGCTTCTAGGTAGGTGGTCAGATTTTCAACGCCTGGCTCTGAGCCACCTTTGAAGGCAACGCGCTGCCAGTCTTTGGCATCCGCCAGCCCTGGGTTGATGCTCATCAGCGGCAGGTCGGCCACCGCTGCGATCGCATCGCAGAGTTCGGTGGCGCTCATAAACCATTCCACATCCAGCGCTACCGGCCCGTTGTTAAAAATATCGACGCTGGGCAGGTTCAAGTTGGCCAGCGTCGCCAGCAGCGCCCGCCGCTCTGAGACCGTATCCTGCCGATAGCGCTGCAGCAGCGGCTCATTTTCAGGCGCTTTGAGCGTAAAAAATTCGCGCGTATTCAAAAAAGGCTGATTGCGCGGCGAGAGCGCCTCAATCGACTCGCGACCCACCAGCGCGATCACGTGATCGGTGGCTGTGTTGTCGCTTTGAGACATCATCAGCGCTGCCAGCGTCTGCAGCGTCAGCGGTGACCCTGCGGGCCAGGTTTGCAAAAAGCCGCTGGGCAAGCTTTTTAGCTCAGCCTGCAGTGGCATAATCTCATCCCACTGGTGCACGCCAGCCGCAATCTGCGCCTGCAGCGCCTGCAGCACCTGCAGCTTAAAAGCCGATCCCACCGCCAGCGGCTGCTCTGGATTCAGCGACAGCAGCGGTTCGCCGTCTCTGAGCACCAGCAGATGCTTTTCGCCCGGCAGCGCCTCAAACTCAGCCAGAATTTCCTCAGGCGCGATCGCGCTCAGCTGCGGTGCCTCAAACAGCAGCCCAATGATTTGCCCCTGGCGGTTGAGTGAAATCCTAGTCGGCACCTGCCCTCGCTCAAAGATCAGGCGAAACTGGCCATCTGCAGCTTCAACCCGCTGATAGGCCCCCAGGCTATTGGTAATGCCGCGCACGATTTGATCAATCTGAGCCAGCGGAATCTGTGTCAAAAATCGATCGGCAAACCAGCTAGCCTCTAGGGCCGGCGCAGTAAACAGCTGTTCTAGCCGCTGTGCGGCAGACTGAGCAGATTCCATAGTGCTGGGGCTGGCTGGCTGAGCCAGCACGGGGTGAGGCCAGGTGCAGGTGACAAACAAGCAGAAGGCAAAGGGTACAAGGAGAAGAGAGCGCAGGCGGAGGATGGTTTCAATCACAATACGAATCATTAAGCCCACCTTGCCAGACCCTAGTGCGAAAAATCGGCGTTGCTATGATGCCATCATTGACCATAGCGACCTGCGATGGAATTTTCAATCGTTACGACGCAGATTGCAATTTTGGGGCTGCTGCTAATCGCCTGCGTTGCTGCGATCGCGCTGCGACGGCTGAATTTTCCTTACACGATTGGACTAGTGGTGGTGGGGGTGACGCTGGGGCTGCTGAAGGAGACCGTCCCAGGTGTAGCACCGCTGACTGAGATGGATCTCTCGCATGAGATCATCCTATTCTTATTTCTGCCGCCGCTGGTGTTTGAGTCGGCGCTGACGCTAGATGCGAGACTGCTGCTGCGCAACCTGACGCCGGTGCTGATGCTGGCGGTGCCGGGGCTGCTGCTGTCAACGGCAGTGGTAGGCGGCTTGATGGGCGCGCTGACGCCGCTCGACTGGACGGGAGCGCTGCTGTTTGGGTCGCTAATCTCGGCCACTGACCCGGTAGCCGTGGTGGCGCTATTCAAAGAGCTGGGGCTGTCTAAGCAGCTAGTGGTGCTAATTGAGGGTGAGAGCCTGTTTAACGATGCCACCGCCATTGTCACTTTCAACCTCATCCTGGCAGCGGCCACTGCGCAGGCTAGCAATCTGCTGCTTTCAGGCTTGCTAGAGTTTCTGCGCGCGTTTATCGGCGGCATTGTCGTTGGCGCGATCGCGGCTTGGCTAATCAGCTACCTGATTGGGCTGGCCTATCGCAATCCGCTGGTGCAGAGCACGCTTTCGACCGTGCTAGCGTTTGGAACGTTCATTCTGGCAGAGCACACGCTGCATATTTCGGGCGTGATTGCAGTGGTGAGCGCAGGTATGGTCACTGGCTGGCTCACCTCCATTCGGCTGAAGCCTGAGAACCGCGACTTTCTGCATGAGTTTTGGGAATATGCTTCTTTTTTAGCCAACAGCCTGATCTTTTTACTGGTAGGCATTACCAGCGTGCGACTGCTGCAGTCAGCCAACGGACTGATGCCGCTACTGGCAACGCTCGGCATTGCGATCGCAGCGATTTTGCTGGCTCGGGTGCTGGCCGTATTCGGGCTAATGGCGCTGGTTAACCGACTGCAGATTGCGCCGCGCGTGGGTCGACCGGCGCAGGCCATTCTTGTGTGGGGCGGCCTGCGCGGCGCGGTGGGACTAGCCCTGGCGCTCAGCCTTGAGTCGGAGCCGGTCAACAGTGAACTGATTGTGCCGCTAACTTTGGGCGTGGCGCTGTTTACGCTGATGGTGCCAGGCACGACAATTGGGCAGCTAATTAAGCAGCTGAAGCTGGATAAGCCATCGGTGCTCGAACGACTGGAGCGCTTTGAGGCGCTAATTGAGGCAAAGCAGGCGGCGCTGCAGTCGCTGGCCCAGTTTCGCAAGACGAGCAGTCAGTATCAAACCCAGATCGACCATCTTTCGGCACAGCTATCGCAGGCGCTAGATATCGAGAAAACCAAGCTGCATCAGCTCAAGCAGAGTTTGAGCGACTGCCCGCAGCAGCTACATCAGGCTATTTGGCTGCAGGCACTGATGATTGAAAATCAGGCCTATCGCGATCTGCACGACCAAGGGCTGCTATCAGAGGCCGCTTTTGTGCGCTTAGAGCTGGGTCTAAACGTGCGCTATGACGCGGTTATAGCCGACACTATCCCGCCGCCGATGCTGGCCCCGCACACGCTGATGACCCAAATTGAGAAAACGACCGTACAATCAGCGATGCGCCTGATGCCACACGAACGCTGGCGACAGCAGCGCAGCCTGACGCGCTTTAAGCAAAACTACGAGTGCGACCTAGCGATTGTGCAGGTGGCTGAGCGGGTACTGCAGCGCATTGATGAGCTCAGCCACAGCAGCCAAGAACAGGCGCTGCGGCTCAAAACCTGCTTGAGCTACTACCGGGAAGTCAAAGAAGCGGCCCAATCACGCAGGCAGCGCAGCAGTAAGCAGCATCCTCAAGATGCGCAGCAGATCGAGCAGCAGATTGCCCGGCGAATTGCTGCCATCGGCCAAGAAAATGCGATCGCCGATCTCCTAGCCGAAGGGGCAATCTCGGAAAAAGTTGCCCAAACGGCCTGCCGGCTGATTGCGGTCCGCCCCGATTAGGCGGCTCAAAGCCCGCAGCCTCCAGCTTTGCCGGTGGTAAGTACCCAAAGTTAGATTTGACACAGGCGATCAATTCGCTAGGCTAACGTTGGAGTTACGGCTTAGCCACACATGCAAGTTAAAACGCCGGATTGGGTCAAGCACGCCGTTTTTTATCAGATTTTCCCCGATCGCTTTGCGCGCACGATGCGGCAGTCGCGACCGCCAGAGATGCAGGTGCCGCTCGAACCCTGGGAAAGCTTACCCACGCTAAACGGCTATAAGGGCGGCGATCTCTGGGGCGTAGCAGAAAAGCTCAGCTACTTGCAAGATCTAGGCGTAACTGCAATCTACTTCACACCGATCTTTCAATCGGCGAGCAATCATCGCTACCACACACACGACTACTACCAAGTCGATCCGCTACTGGGGGGCAATGCGGCTTTCTTTGACCTGCTCAAAGCGGCGCATCAGCGAGATATCAAAGTGGTGCTTGACGGGGTCTTTAACCACGCCAGTCGCGGCTTTTTCTACTTCAATGATATTCTAGAAAACGGCCCGACCTCACCCTGGATAGATTGGTTCAGGGTTGAGCGCTGGCCGCTGTCGGCCTATGATGGCGAGCTGCCAGCCAACTACACCAGCTGGGTCAATAACCGGGCACTGCCGCAGTTCAACCATGAAAATGCGCAGGTGCGTGAATACATCATGCAGGTCGGTGAATATTGGATTGAGCAAGGCGTTGACGGCTGGCGATTGGACGTGCCGTTCGAGATTCAAGTTGAGGGATTTTGGCAGGAGTTCAGAGCGCGGATCAAGGCAGTTAACCCAGAGGCTTACATCGTTGGTGAAATTTGGACAGATGCTCGCCACTGGCTCGATGGCACCCAGTTTGACGGGGTGATGAACTATCTCTTTGCCGGGCCGACGCTGGCTTTTACTGCTGGCTCGCGGATTGTCATGCCGCTGGTAGAAACGCCTGAATATCATCCCTACCCGCCGCTGGATGCCGCTGGCTATGCCAGCAAAATGAAAACGCTGCTAGAGCTCTATCCCTGGGAGATTCAGCTAGCGCAGCTAAATTTGATTTCTAGCCACGACATTGCCAGAGCGATCAGCGTTATGGGAGAAGATACGGCCAGCTTTGAGCTCGCCGTGCTGCTGCAGATGACCTTCCCCGGTGCGCCTAGCATCTACTACGGTGATGAGGTAGGGCTGCTGGGCGGTCTAGACCCAGACTGTCGGCGCTCGTTCCCTTCTGAAGAGCGATGGAACCAGAGTTTGCTCAAGCTGCACCAAGACTTGATTGCGCTGCGGCATCAGTCTGAGGCGCTGCGGGTGGGTGACTATCGCGCGATCGCAGCCCAGAATGACTGCTACGTCTTTGCGAGAACGCTGCCGCAGGAGACCGTAATTGTGGCGGTCAACGTGGGTGAGACCTATGCCAAAGTAGAGATTCCCCAGCCAAAGCTGCGTCAGCAGCCTGGCAAGAAGCTGTTTGGTGACGGCCGCTGCAGCTGGCAGGGCGATGCGCTCACGGTAGAAGTGTCGAGTCGCTCGGGACTGATTGTCGGCAACGCTTAAAATCATCGTCAAACGCTATGCAAATGAGACTGAGATATCTGCTGAGAGCTGCTGCTGCTGGCTGCTTGTGTCTGCTGCTGCTGAGCGGCTGCGGGCTGCCTCGCGTGAGTGCTGAGCAGCGCCTATTTTTAGAGCTATCGACGACCTTGTTAGATAGCTACGTGCTGCCAAAGCAAGACTTTGCGGGCGAGCCGGTGGGCGGGCTGTCTGCGATTACTTACGATCCGCGCGCAGACTTACTTTACGCCCTCTCAGACAGTCGAGAACATCCGCGCTTCTACACGCTTCGACCCGCCATTCAAGCTGATCGCATCCAGGCAGTGACGGTAGCAGCCGTCACCCAATTTAAAGATGCTGCTGGCAACCCGCTCGGCTCGCTCGACCCGGAGGGCATGGCGCTAACGCCGCGCGGCAGCCTGATTGTCTCCAGCGAAGTGTCTCCCAATAGCGATGCGCCGTTTCTAGGTGAGTTTGACCTGGCGACCGGTCAGCTGCAGACGCAGTTTCGCATTCCTGAACGCTATCAGTCAGATGCTGCCGCTGATAGCCCGCAAACCAAGGGCGCGCAGACTAATCTCAGCCTAGAGGCGCTAACGATTAACACGGCACCTGGCACTGCCGGCTACATCGAGCCTTTTCGCCTGTTTGTGGGTACTGAAGGGCCGCTGCTGCAAGACCTTGATGAGTCGCCTGATATTCCGTTTAAAAATCGAGTGCTGCACTATCTGATTGGGCAAGACCAGTCGACGCTGATTTCTGAGCACTGGTACCCAATGACTGAGTCGCCGCTAGGAGCGGTGCTCAACGGTCTTTCAGAGCTGCTGGTGCTGGATCAAGGCGGCCACTTTCTAGCACTAGAGCGAGCCTTTGGGCTGCAAGGCTTTTCAATTAAGCTCTATCAGTTAGCCAGCGGGGGCGCGACTGACGTGAGTGCGATCGCAACCCTCAAGGGCGATATCACAGGCATCAACCCCATTCGCAAGCAGCTGCTGCTTGATCTAAGCGCGTTAGACCTGACGCTAGAAAATTCAGAAGGTATGACGCTGGGGCCCCGACTGCAGGATGGCAGCCAAAGCCTGCTGATCGTCAGCGACGATAACTTCGACGAGCGGCAGCAGACCCAGTTCTTGCTTTTCCGGCTGGCCGGGCTGAGCTAGCCTTAAAGCTTTGGTTAAATACTCTCTGATCATATTTTTTGATTTCCTGACATTTAACCCAAGTTCGGGCTAGGAAATAGCGCACAAACTGCAGCCAGCCAGATTTCAAGCCGCCCACTAGCCGCTACCAGCTCTTACGAGTCAGCCGATTGGGCCAAATTCTAGCTTGAGTGGTTGAGCCTGCCCCTAAACCTGATAAAGTTGAGCGAGTATTAGCAAAGTTTTTGTAAAGAGTGACATGCGAGTCTTAGTTATCGGCGGTGATGGATACTGCGGTTGGGCCACAGCGCTCTATCTTTCTAATCGAGGCCATGAAGTTGCCATTTTAGATAGCTTGGTGCGTCGGCACTGGGACATGCAGCTACAGTCTGAAACGCTAACGCCTATTGCCCCTATCCAAACCCGACTACAGCGCTGGAAGGATCTAACCGGCAAGGCCATCGATCTCTTCATCGGTGACATTAACGACTACATCTTTTTAGAGCAGTCGATGCTGCAGTTTCAGCCAGCGGCGGTTGTTCACTTTGGCGAACAGCGATCGGCACCGTTCTCAATGATTGACCGTGAGCATGCTGTTCTTACCCAAACCAACAACGTTGTCGGTACGCTAAACCTGCTCTATGTAATTCGCGATCATTTTCCAGACTGTCACCTAGTTAAGCTGGGCACGATGGGCGAGTATGGCACGCCCAATATCGATATCGAAGAAGGCTACATCACCATCGAGCACAACGGCCGTAAAGATACGCTGCCCTATCCTAAGCAGCCCGGCTCGTTCTATCACCTCAGCAAGGTCCACGACACGCACAACATTCACTTTGCTTGCAAAATCTGGGGTATACGCGCCACCGACCTCAACCAGGGCATCGTTTATGGGGTTTTGACTGAAGAAACCGGCATGGACGAGCTGCTGATCAACCGGCTTGACTACGACGGCGTCTTTGGCACCGCGCTCAACCGCTTCTGCATCCAGGCGGCGGTAGGTCATCCGCTAACGGTCTATGGCTCAGGCGGTCAGACGCGCGCGCTGCTAGATATTCGCGACACCGTTCGCTGCGTAGAAATTGCCGTCAACAATCCAGCTGATAAAGGTGAGTTCCGTGTCTTTAACCAGTTCACTGAGATGTTTAGCATCAACGACCTGGCGATGCTGGTGAAGAAAGCGGGCACTGCGATGGGACTCGATATCGAGGTCAATAACCTAGACAATCCCCGCGTCGAGCTAGAAGAACACTACTTCAATGCTAAGAACACTAAGCTGATTGATTTGGGGCTAGAGCCGCACTATCTCTCAGATTCGCTGCTCGATTCGCTGCTCAACTTTGCGATTAAGTACAAGCAGCGGGTAGATGAAAAGCAGATTCTGCCGAAGGTGAGCTGGCGCAAATAGCGCTATCTGCGACTGTGAGGCCAGCAGCTATCAGAGGCAGCTATCAGCGACTGTCTGAACTGCTGGCCTTTTGCCTATGTCTTCTAGACGATTGCCAAAAAAAGCGTTTTATGGAAGCTTGAGCCCGAACCCTTTTCGGGGTTGAATAATCAACAGCCATTCATTTTCGATACTGAAGTATGCGGATCGCCTTATTTACCGAAACTTTTTTGCCTAAAGTAGATGGTATTGTTACTCGCCTCAAGCACACCATCGAACAGCTGCAGGCACTAGGAGATGAGGTTTGCGTATTTTGCCCAGAAGGTGGGCTCACTGAATACAAAGGCGCAATCGTTAACGGCGTTTCTGGGTTTCCGCTGCCGCTGTATCCTGAGCTGAAGCTAGCGCTGCCTCGACCCTCTATTGGCGAGGCGATAGAAGCGTTTCAGCCAGATCTGATCCATGTGGTCAATCCAGCAGTGCTGGGGCTAGCCGGTATCTACTACAGCCGGTCATTAGACATTCCGCTGGTGGCGTCTTATCACACGCATCTGCCTAAGTATCTAGAGCACTATGGTTTGGGCATGCTCGAAGGCATGCTCTGGGAACTGCTCAAAGCGATGCACAACCAGGCGCGAGTTAATCTTTGTACTTCGACAGCGATGCAGTCAGAGCTGAGCGAACACGGCATTGAGCGCGTAGCCGTTTGGCAGCGCGGCGTTGATACCGAGCTCTTTCGACCGGCGCTGGCCTCTGCAGAGATGCGTCAGCGGCTGACGCAGGGCCATCCTGACGCGCCGCTGCTGCTCTATATCGGACGGCTCTCAGCCGAGAAAGAAGTCGATCGAATTAAGCCAATTTTAGAAGCCATTCCAGGGGCGCGGCTAGCGCTGGTCGGCGATGGCCCCCATCGCGAAGAGCTAGAAAAGCACTTTGAAGGCACCTTGACTCACTTCGTAGGCTACCTCGAGGGTGAGGAGCTTGCTTCTGCCTATGCTTCTGCCGATGCGTTTGTCTTTCCATCGCGCACCGAGACGCTAGGGCTTGTGCTACTCGAAGCAATGGCAGCCGGCTGTCCTACCGTAGCCGCTAACGCTGGCGGCATTCCCGATATTGTCACTGACGGCGTCAATGGTTTTCTATTTGACCCGCAGGATGAGGCAGGCGCGATCAAAGCAACGCAGCGGCTAATTGCCGCCCGGGCTGAGCGAGAGCTGCTGCGCCGCAATGCGCGCATGGAAGCAGAGCGCTGGGGATGGCGCGCGGCTACCCAGCAGCTGCAGCAGTTTTATGCCGAGGTGCTGGCCTTTGATCTGCCAATGGCCGCCTAGTAAAAGCGAGGCAACCTGATGCCCGATGCGACCCCGGATGCGCTTACGAATGGGCTGCTGCCGATTGCTTCGCAGTTTGTTCGCCAAGGACAGGTCACTCAGATTCAGCCGCTGGGCAACGGCAATATTAATGACACATTTTTGGTTCGAGTAGACGCTGCGCGAACCGATACTTGCTTTGTGCTGCAGCGGCTAAACACTCAGGTTTTTCCGTGTCCACAGCAGGTCATGCACAATATTCATATCTACACCGAGCATGTGCGACAGCGCCTGGTGCATTCACCGCCGGCTGAAAGTCGCCGCTGGGAGATACCGCGCGTGCTGCTGACGCAGACAGGACAGAACGGCTGGCTATCGCCGGAGGGATCTTTCTGGCGAGCGCTGAGCTTTATCCCGCAGGCGCTGACGGTTGAAACGCTGCAAACAAGAGAGCAGGCGCAGGAAGTTGGCTTTGGGCTTGGGATGTTTCACACACTCATTAGCGACCTGCCGCCTGAGCAGCTTGCCGATACTTTGGTAGGGTTTCACATTGCGCCGCGCTACCTGCAGCAGTATGAGACTGTTCTAGCTGCTCTGCCAGAAACGGCGGAAGCGCAATATTGCTATACCTTTATTGCCGCACGTCAGGCACAGATTGGCGTACTAGAGCAAGCAAAACAGCGAGGAAAGCTGCCCTTACGGTCTATTCACGGTGACCCCAAGGTCAACAATATTTTGTTTGACAAAGCGACTCGACAAGCAATCAGCCTGGTCGATCTCGATACGATTAAGCCCGGACTGGTACACTACGATATTGGCGACTGCCTGCGCTCAGGCTGTAATCTGCTGGGCGAAGAAACCGATCGGTGGCAGACGGTACGATTTGAGCTAGACCTGTGCGAGTCAATGCTGCAGGGCTACTGCGCGATCGCAAATGCCTTCCTCACGCCCGCAGACTATGCCTATCTCTATGACGCCATCTGGCTGCTGCCCTATGAGCTGGGGCTGAGATTTTTCACCGACTACCTTGCCGGTGATGTTTACTTTAAGACGACCTATGCTAAGCATAATTTAGCCAGAGCGCTGGTGCAGTTTAAGCTGGTCGAAAGCATTGAAGCCCAGGAAAGCGCCATTCGCGCTATTATTCAAGCGCTCTGCAAAGGCTAGCTGCCAAATCAGAACAGATGAACCCGTATAATAAAGCTAGCTTTTCGAGGAGGCCTAAGCGATGGTTGCTGCCAAAAACACTCCCCTAACCGAAGCCTCATTGCCAGCCGAAATTAGCGTACCGCCTGGCGACCTCTACAGTGATGAACCTCCTTTGGAAACCGATCTTCATCTCCGACAGATGCTGCTGCTGCTCTCTAGCCTAGAATGGCTCTGGCAAGATCGCCAGGATTTTTTTGCCTCGGGCAACCTGACCATCTACTTTAGCCCCAAGCAGATTAAATCTCAGGACTTTCGAGGCCCTGACTTTTTTGTGGTGCTAAATACCGAGCGGCGCACTCGCAAAAGCTGGGTGGTTTGGGAAGAAGAGGGCAAATACCCTAACCTGATTGTAGAAATTCTCTCAGACAGCACGGCCAAGGCCGACCGAGAGACTAAAAAACAGATTTACCAAGACACGTTTCGCACGCCCGAATACTTTTGGTTTGATCCAGACTCGTTAGAGTTTGCCGGCTTTGTGCTGATGGCCGGTCAGTATGAGCCAATTTCACCCAGTGAAGTCGGCTACCTCTGGAGCCGACAGCTCAATCTGTATCTCGGCGTCTACGAAACGAAGCTGCGATTTTTTACGGCCGAAGGAGATCTTGTGCCGCTGCCAGAAGAAGCTGCTAAAGCCGCCCAGCAGCAGGCAGCGCAGGCTCAGCAGCAGGCAGCGCAGGCCCAGCAGCAGGCAGCCCGCCTAGCAGAGCGGCTCAGAGCACTCGGCGTTGACCCTGATACGGTATGACCGCTAGTTCAACGCTGCAGGTAGTCGCCTATGCCGTTGTTGACGGCAACCGACTGCTGACGGTGAGAAAGCAGAATACGGCCAAATTTATGTTCCCTGGTGGTAAGCCAGAGCCGGGAGAAGATAGTTTTGCGGCCGTAGTCAGAGAAGTTCGAGAGGAGCTGAACTGTCAGGTCGATTTGCCCACAGTGCAGTTTTTAGGAGAGTTTATTACCGCCGCTGCCAATGAGGCCAACACTAGACTGGTGGCGCATGTCTTCTGTGGACAGCTGCTGGGCGAACCTATAGCTGCGAGCGAGATTGCTGAGATTCGCTGGTTAGCGGCTCAGCCGGGCAGCCAGCAGCCAGATATTGACCCAGCGCTGCTAGCGCCGCTGATTACCGACTGCGTTTGGCCGCGACTGCTAGCGCTGTCGCACCTGCAGTCTGCACCTGCAGTCTTAAGTCAGCCGAGCGGCAGCAATTGAACTGCGATCGCAAAGTTTGATAGCCTGTAAACCCATCTACAGTTCTTGATCAGCATATGCTAACCTTACGAACGCGACTTTTTTCTGGTCTACTCAGCCTTAGCGTTTTAGCAGGTGGACTGACTGCTTGTACGCAGCCAGAGCCCGCTACTGATAATGAGTCAGCTGGTAGCAGCGAACCCCTAACGCTAGGCGCGATTCCTGACCAAGATCCAGAAAAGCTGCAGCGGTTGAATGCGCTGTTAGCTGACTATCTTGAAGCTGAGCTAGCGGTGCCGGTTGAGTATAAGCCAGTGACCGACTATGCTGCTGCTGTCACCGCATTCAAAGTAGGCGATCTAGATTTAGTCTGGTTTGGCGGGCTTACCGGCGTCCAGGCAAGGCTGCAGGTCGAAGGTGCGCAGGCACTTGTCCAGCGCGATATTGACGAACAGTTTCACAGTGTTTTCATTGCCAACGAAAACGCGGGTCTGTCGGCGCTCGACAACCTTGGCGAGCTGAGCACGCTTAAGGGTAAGTCGCTGACTTTTGGCAGTGAATCTTCTACCTCGGGGCGGCTGATGCCGCAGTATTTTCTGCAGCAGGCTGGCGTTGAGCTGTCTGATTTCAGAGGCGAGGTGGGCTTTTCTGGCAATCACGATGCCACTATTAAGCTGGTGGAGGCAGGCACCTATGAGATAGGCGCGCTAAACCAGCAGGTGTGGGAAGATCGGCTGGCCGAAGGTGCGATTGACACCAATAAAGTCAGCGTAATCTGGCAAACGCCGGCCTACTATGACTATCACTGGGTGGTTAATCCAGCAGTGGAGACACGCTATGGCGAAGGCTTTGTTGAGGAGGTGCAGGCAGCCCTGCTAGCGCTTGATCCGGCTGTGCCAGAGGAGAAGGCTATCTTAGATCTCTTTGGAGCAGAGAAATTTATTGCGACAGAAAACAGCAACTACGAACAGATTGAGGCCGTCGGACGAGAGATTGGCAAAGTCCAGTAGTGTAGCACCCGCATTTGAGCTAAAGCAGGTGAGCTGTCAGTTTGGCCAGCTGCGCGCCTTGAGCAATCTGTCACTCACAATTCAGGCCGGTGAGCGCGTAGCGCTGATTGGCGCGAGCGGTGCAGGCAAAAGCACGCTGCTGATGCTGCTCAACGGTTCGCTGATACCTACGGCTGGAGAGATTTGGGCTTTGGGCCAGCCGCTTGGCCAGCTCTCCTCTCAGCAGCGACGGCAGGTGCAGCGGCAGCTGGGCACGATCTATCAGCAGCAGCATCTGGTGGCGAATTTGTCGGTGATTCACAACATCAACGCCGGGCATTTGGGCCGCTGGCCGCTGTGGAAAGCCGCCTGGTCCTTAGTTTGGCCTTTGGAAGTTGACACCGCTGCCGCCGCGATGGCGCAGGTGGGCATTGCCGAAAAGCTCTATGCTCGTACTGACCGGCTCTCGGGCGGGCAGCAGCAGCGGGTGGCGATCGCCCGTGCCCTGGTACAAAATCCCGCTGCTTTGCTGGCGGATGAGCCAATTGCCAGCGTAGACCCGGCCCGCGCCGCAGATATTATGTCGCTGCTGCGCCATCTCTGTGAAACCACTGGTAAGACGCTGGTAGTGAGCCTGCACGATGTGGCCGCCGCGCGAGCTTACTGCGATCGCATTTTAGGCCTGCGCGCCGGGCAGCTGCTATTTGACCTGCCGGCTGCTGACGTCACCGATAACCTCACGGCCGATCTCTACCGGCTTTGACATGACTCGCATTCACCGCGCCGGCTGGGGACTGGGCCTATTGGCAGCGCTGCTCTGGGCGCTGACTCAGACCGGCTGGGGCCAGCGCCCAGTGTGGAATCCGGGCGGTCTACCGCAGGCTTTTCAGTTCGTTAGCGCCAGCTGGCAGCCGGACCTTAGCGCCGATTTTTTAGCTGTGATCGTCCGCGCCACCGGCATCACCTTTGCCTATGCCGTCTGCGGCACCACGCTCAGCCTATTGCTTGGCTTCATCGGCGGTATTCTCACTGCCGACATCTGGTGGCAAACGCTGCTGGGTCACCCTCGCTATCCGCTGGGCCTACGCGGGCTGCTGGCCGTTCCGCGCGCTATCCACGAGCTAATTTGGGGCCTATTTTTCATCAACCTGTTTGGGCTTGATCCACTAGTAGCCGTGCTAGCGATCGCGCTGCCCTTTGGCGCTACCGTTGCCAAAGTCTTTGCCGACATTCTCGACGAGACCGATCCTAAACCGCTGCAGACCCTACTTAGCGCTGGAGCTAGACCGCTTAGCGCCTTCTGCTACGGTCTGCTGCCGCAGGCCCTACCCAACCTGTTTTCCTACAGCTTTTACCGATTTGAATGCTCGCTGCGCTCTGCCGCCGTCCTGGGCATCATCGGCGCCGGTGGCCTCGGCTACGAAATTTTTCTCAGCCTCCAGTCGCTTCGCTACGAACAGCTCTGGACCGGCTTCTACGCCCTGATGCTGCTCAACGGCTGCGTTGACGCCTGGAGCGCTTGGGTAAGGCGACGGTTGGGGTTTGTTGGGCGGCTGGCGATTGGGCGGAAGGGGGAGAATCAAAGTGGGGGTCTTGCCCGTCAGTATTTCCTCAGCGACGCAGACCCAAAATTCAAAATTAACTCCCTCTTCCTTTCCTGGCTCATCCTCGCTCTGACGATTCCGCTCTGCTTTCATGCGCTCGATCTCGACTGGTCGCAGCTGTGGGCGGCGGAAACCGGGGGGCGGCTCAGGGATGTTTTGCAAGCAGCGGTGCCGTCTGCGATTGCGCTAGCGCAGCTTTGGGAGCTGGGGCGGCTGTCGCTGCAGACGCTGGCGATGTCAATATTGGCGATCGCAGTCGCGACGAGCGGTGGACTGCTGTTTTCAGTGCTGGTGATTCGGCTGCCGGGCGGGGAGCTGTCGCTAGCAGGACGACTGCGAGCTGGTTTGGGGCGGCTGTGCCTGCTGCTGAGCCGAGCGATCCCAGCGCCAATCTGGGCGCTGGTGTTTTTGTTTGTGACGTTTCCCGGCATTTTGCCCGGAGCAATGGCGCTAGGGATTCACAACTTTGGCATCTTGGGGCGGCTGATGGCAGAGGCGAACGAAAACTTGGACGAGCGGCCGCTGCAGGCGCTGCTAGTGCTGGGCGCGACGGGACCGCAGCAGGTACTTTACGGACTGCTGCCAGCCAACTTGCCGCAGTTTATTGCCTACAGCCTTTATCGCTGGGAAGTCTGCCTGCGAGAGACGGTAATTGTCGGACTGGTGGGCGCGGGCGGGCTAGGGCGGCTGATGACCGAGCAGCTGAGCAGCTTTGACTATGCAGGCCTGACGATGACGCTGGCGGCCTTCGGGCTGCTGACTTGGCTAGTAGATGGAATGAGTCGGGCGATGCGAACCGGGCTGCGCTAGCGGGCTCGTTCGTTGACTTTGCGAATCATGCTTTCAGCGAGGTCAATGGCAAGCACAGTTAAAAACTGCTCCTGCTGCCCTTTAGCCGCATCGTCGCTGATCTGGCTATAGATATGCGGGTTGGCAAGTAGCCCAGCTAGCAAGTGAGCAGCCACGTCTTTTACTTCGCGCGCTTGTAGTTCCATTGGAGAGCCTTCTGAAGGATATCTCTATGGTCGCGCGGTCGCAGCGCTTCTCGCACCTTTCTATCAAAAGTGAGAAAAATTGATGAAAAACTCAAGTGTTGGGGCAAGCAGTGCTATCACTACCAGTAGTGCA
>JAAHIA010000230.1 GCA_010671975.1 Leptolyngbya sp. SIO4C1
TGCTACCATCTACTTTGGCTCGCCTGAGTCAGCGCGACAGATTCAAGAAGTTAGCGAAGCCTTTGCCCGCGCGCACGAACTGGGGATGGCAACAATTTTGTGGTGCTATCTACGCAACAGCGTTTTCAAGCAAGATCAAGACTATCACGTTGCAGCCGACCTCACCGGCCAGGCGAATCATTTGGGCGTCACGATTGAGGCCGATATCATCAAGCAAAAGCTGCCGCTCAACAACAGCGGCTACAAGGCCGTTGCTCAGGCTACGGGAGATAAGTATGGCAAGACTGACGATCTGGTCTACACGGAGCTTACCACCGATCATCCCATTGACCTGACCCGCTATCAGGTGCTTAACTGCTACGCTGGACGAGCCGGATTGATTAACTCAGGTGGTGCTTCGGGTAAGAATGACTTTGCGGAAGCTATTCGTACGGCAGTGATTAACAAGCGCGCTGGCGGCTGCGGTCTGATTTCTGGCCGTAAAACCTTTCAGCGCGACTTCAAAGAAGGCGTTAAGCTATTCCATCTGATTCAAGATGTTTATCTGTCAGACGAGGTGACGATTGCCTAGCCGATCGGAATTGAACATTTGCTTCTCTTCCTGACTGCGAGTGCACAGGACCTGCTAATGGCTGATAAGCTACAGCGCGATTCGCCAAAGAGAATCATAGACGGGCTCGAGCTTCGCGTCGTACTTCTCAGCTAGCGCAATTTGCAGCTCAGCTTGCGATTCAATGTGCGAGTCGACAGGAATATAGATAAAGATATCCTGGTGTCGAGCTCTTGCAATCTCAGCCGGGATTTTTCGATCGACCACTCGCACGTCGACATCCGCTTCGACAAAGTGCAGCAAGCTCTGTAGGGTTACCAGATTCTTCGTGATCCCAGTTGTAGTGTCTAGGATGATCAAGGGCTCGTCCTGACGGTTAATTAGCTTTGCGATCGCCGGCGTATCTTCGTTAATATCCGGTAGCTGATTCCACCAGACCGGCGTATTCAGACGCAGCACGCAGGACAAAATTCCAATAGACAGCAGCGTTGCCCCTATCCCTCGAGACAGTCGCCTCCCGTGGCCGAACTGAGAAGTTTGAAGCTGGACTAAAAAGTAAGCTACGGTTAAATGCAGGCCAAGCGTGACTGGCAGCATCAGCCGAGTTGTGGCCATCTGCTTACCCAATATGAGATAGCTCAAGAGAATAGCGGTGCCGGTAGTGCCGGTCAGCGTGACTAGCCAAAACCAAATCCTAAAAGTAGTTTGACGAATCAGAGCATAGAAAGCCGCTAGGCTGACGCCGAGCCCGAACAAGATGAAAGGTGCCGCTAGCAGCTTGATATAAGCAGGGGCTGCTGGCCCAGCCCCAAAGTCTACAAACGTACGACTGAGGACACCCAACAGGCGAATAGAAAACTGAGTCAGACTAGAAGATTCATCCATCCAGCTGACGCCGCTGGGATCGGTCGCGCGAGCTAGTATAACCGCTATCCAAGGGCTGTAGGCAACCAAAGCCAAGACCGATGCCAGCAAATAGCTGCGAAGCCTGTGAGTCAGCTTAAACCCTTCTACAAACAGGATGTGTAGCCCGTGCCCCAGAGCAATTAGTGTGAAAAAAAGATGGGTGTATAGTCCCAACGCCAGTGAGAGACTATACAGGCCCCAGCGGCCTTGTCCCCCCAGCCGCAGTGCGCGTAGTAGCACTGCGCTAGAGACGAGAGTCAAAAGCATCCAAAGAGAATACTGGCGGGCTTCTTGAGCGTATATCACCTGCACTGGAGAAACCGCTATCAAAGCCATCGCTACCCAGCCAACCGCCGGTGATCTAAACAGCTCGCGGCATAGCCAAAAAGCAGCTGGTAGAATCAAAATGCTGAACAAGGCCGATAAACTTCGCAGCGACGTCAGGGAAGGACCCCATAGCTTAACCCAGAGCCGCAGCAGAACAAAATATAGTGGCGGATGCTGAAAGTCTTCTGTAGCCAGACTATTAACAGTGTCGCTTAGCGTTTTTTCAGCGTTGGGATACTGGTATTTTTGCAGCTGCTGGCCTTCAAACTTAGGGCCATCTACCGTATTGTCAACCATCTCTTCAAAGGTGAATCCAGAGATGCGCAGCGAAGTGGCCACTTCATCTATCCAGTAAACTTTCTGGTCGAGATGCGCAAATCTGAAAAAGATGCCTAAGCAAAGAATGACGACTAGTAAAAACCGGGAGCGTTGCAAAAGCTGGTTTCGAGCCAAATTCAGTGGAAGATTCATAGAACTGACTCCGTAAGCGCTTTACAGTTATATACAGTTGTATGAAGTTTTTGACCTTAGGGATTGACTGAAAGTTCCAAAGAATGCATTTATCTATCGAAAGGATGACTGGGCCGCTCGTCTGCTGAGGAAGCCAGCGTCTGCAGACGATTGAAATATAGCGGTTCCCGGTTGAGATGAATATATTTCGATGACCAAGGGGGAAGGGTGAAAGGGGAAGGGGTCAAGGAAGATGTGATGAATGCGATTGAAAACCGCGTATACTTAGCGGTGAGAATCGCAAGCACCTGAAAAATTCGTCTGAGAATCTACCTCACAGACGACATTAA
Source organism: Leptolyngbya sp. SIO4C1 (assembly GCA_010671975.1). Taxonomy (GTDB): domain Bacteria; phylum Cyanobacteriota; class Cyanobacteriia; order Phormidesmidales; family Phormidesmidaceae; genus SIO4C1. The sequence goes on from JAAHIA010000230.1 coordinate 2,584, forward strand.
ATCGTATTTAGCGTGGCCTAAGGGATTTGCTCGAAAATGAAATATCTGCAGAGCGAATTTTGACTCCGCTCAACTCTCAAAACTGGTAGGTTGAGCGAAGTCGAAACCAGGTTGATGGGGTACATTGTTTAGCTGCAGCTTCCTAACGGCAAGCACACTACCTTAGCAGGCTTAATGCCATGAGGAATCAATGCGAAGAGACGCGAGAACTACTCGCTGATCAAATTCCCGCATCTTTCTCCACAGCTTTGCCTCACTGCAATTTGCAGCTCGACTTTAAGGCTCAACCTTGAAGCTCAACCTTGAGCTCAGAGCAATCGGCTATTTCCCTAACGCGCTCCACATGGCAGCCTGATGCGGCAGCGCAGTTGAAACGGGCGCGTCCTGGCTAGCCGGCTGAGCGAGATAAACCCGCGTTGCTGTATAGCCCACTACAAACATCGAAAATGCGGCTAGAGAAGCGGCTAGCACTCTATCGAGACTAGAGGTTTGAACCGTGCGCAGTTCCATAAAGCTAAACCCTGAACAGTGACTTCACTGATCAGTATCTCACTCAACGTTTTGTAGTGATGACTACGCTTTACGAAATTTATTCGAGTGCAATTTATTTTTGTAAAGACTGGCTGACGATAAAGGGCTCAATCAGCTGCTCGGTCAACGACAGCGGTAAGTTTGCTTGGTGAGACACAACACCGTGGCCAATACCGGCTATCAGGCCGATTAGCGCCGGCCCTAGCAGCGATTTGAAGTTGTTCATGGGTTAGCCAATGGAAGTCCCTGCTATCATCACTGGCAGCTCTGGGTCGTTTCTGTAGCCTGGTTTACGAATGCGCTGGGTCAAACGCCTAACTATGTCAAAGATGCATCGAACCCATGCAGTTTATGAAAGTCTACAGTCGGCTGAGCGGGGCTGCAGCTGTAGACTTTCTAGCAGCTTGGGCGTAATGCCGGTTAAATCGGCTACTGCTGAGAATGCTGGAGCCTGTGGTCCTATGACTAGCAGCGGCACCGCATTGAGCGTATGGCGCTTGGTTGAGAGATCTTCCACATTGCCATGGTCGCTGGTGATGACTAGCGTTACCTCGGCTGAGAGATGTTCGACGGTGGCTTGAATTAGTCGGTCAATCCGACGCAGGCACTGCTGCGCCTGCTCAAGATTCTGGGCGTGACCAGCAAAGTCAGGCAGGTAGCATTCGAACAGCGTGAGGCTGTACTGCCGGCCTAAGTTAGCTAGCCTTACGCCAGCTGCTTGAGCGCTAATGGGCGGATGGGCAATGCCGCGCGAGGCAGCGAATTCTCCGGTGATGTCCCAAAAGATAGCCGCTCCTTGCTCATATTCATACTGCATGCGAAAGGTCAGCCCGGCCGTCAGGTTGAGCAGCGTACCGACTGAGTAGCGCAGGCGGCGGTTAGCGATCGCTTCAAAATAGGCGGGCGAATAGAGGTTTGCCAGCGTGGCCGTTCCTCCCTGATGTAGCACCTGCTTGAGCAGCCCGCTGGCTTCGATCAGGGGGCGCAGCGAGCCGTTAGCAAAGGCAGTCTGATGGCGGCCTAGATACTGCGGGGCGTTGCGGCCAGTGTAGATGGTAGTTTGTCCGGTGGCGCTCTGCGGCAGGCCAGGTACCTGCAAGGTGGCATCAATTGGCTTGAGCAGGCAGTGCCGGCTTTGGTGCTGTGCCTCAGCCAGTAGCGGCTGGCCAACTAGCTGCGTGACAAACGGCATCGTATTGGTCTGGCTGAGCGGATTGTGCGCACCGGCGGTGCCTAGACCGACCCCATCTAAAAATAGCAGAACCGCGCTAGGCCGCATCTGGCTTAAGCGCTGACTGCCAGCGCTGAGGTCAGTTCAAGCTGCTGAGCTGTAGCCCAGGTTTGCAAATCGGCCAGGGCGCGATCGCGATAGTGACCGTAGCGTTCTCGCTTGTTGCGAATGCGCTGCGGCAGGGCTGGCAAGATGCCAAAATTGGGTGGCATCGGCTGAAAGCTTTTAGCATCGGCGCTGCTGATAAAATCAAACAGCGCACCCATCATAGTGGTGACAGGCAAAGTGAGCAGCGGCAGCCCTCTCGCTACCCGCGCCGCGTTCGTGCCCGCCAGCCAGCCGCCGGCCGCAGCAGCGGTATAGCCTTCGGTGCCGACTAGCTGACCAGCTGCGAGCAGCGTCGGTCGGGTTTTGAACTGCAGCCCAGCGCTGAGCAGCTCTGGTGAGTTGATAAAAGTATTGCGGTGCATCACGCCCATGCGCACAAACTCAGCCTTTTCCAAACCGGGAATCATTCGAAAAACGCGCTTTTGTTCGCCCCAGCGTAGATTAGTCTGAAAGCCAACCATATTCCACAGCTGCCCGGCTTTATCTTCTTGACGCAGCTGTACGACGGCGTAGGGCTTTTGACCCCGATTGGCCGGGTCGTCAAAGGCTCCTAGGCGCTTATCAAACAGGCCAACCGGCTTGAGCGGACCGTAGCGCATCGTGTCTTCACCGCGTCGCGCCATTTCTTCAATCGGCAGACAGGCTTCAAAAAATTTTGCCGTCTCGCGCTCAAAGTCTTTTAGTTCGGCCTGCTCCGCTGTGCAGAGCGCCTGCCAAAATTGTAGGTACTGTGCCTGGTTCATCGGGCAGTTGAGGTAAGCTGCTTCACCCCGGTCATAGCGCGAGGCCCTAAAGGCAGTCTCGTGGTCAATCGATTCGCCAATCACAATGGGGCTGGCCGCGTCAAAGAAGCTCATATAGGCCTGCCCCGTAAAGCGCTCTAAATCGGCCGCTAGCGCTTCGCTGGTGAGGGGCCCGGTGGTCAGCACCGTAATGCAGTCAGCGGGAATGCGCGGCACTTCCTCGCGGCGCAGCTCAATCAGCGGGTGGGTAGCCAGCGTTTCAGTCAGCGTCTGGCTGAAGACGGCGCGATCGACTGCCAGCGCCCCGCCGGCCGGTACCGCATGCTGGTTAGCGGTCTGAATGATGATTGAGCCTAGCTGACGCAGCTCCTCATGCAGCAGCCCCGAGGCGCGATCGCTCGCCTGCGCGCCAAAAGAGTTGCTGCAAACCAGCTCGGCTAAATGCTCAGAGTGGTGAGCCGGGCTAGTCTTGACCGGGCGCATTTCATGCAAAACGACGGGTAGGCCCGCCTGAGCGAGTTGCCAGGCAGCTTCGGTGCCGGCCAGGCCGCCGCCAACTACGTGAATTGAAGAGGGGGATGCAGTCATATTCTTTAGAATAGCGAGTTATGCAGCGCTTGCGGGGTGTCTGCTGCGCTGCCCAAGCGCGATTAAGCGGCTACGGCAAGCTCGCTGCCGCTGCTTCACAACTTACTCAAATTCTTTGTCTAGAATTGAAAATTGCAGCGTTACGTTGAGCACTCACGGATATTGCTAAGACGGACATTGCTAAGGAGATCCTGAAAGGAACTTGACCTAGTATGAAGAAGATGTTAGCCCCTCGCGCGCTAAAGCATTTGTCAATCACAGAAACTGAGCTACGCAGACGGCGTCAGCGCATGGTCAGACGCCAAATTGAGCAGCGCGGCGTCTTAAATCGAGCCGTTGTCAATGCCATGACGGCCGTGCCGCGTCACCGGTTCGTGCCCGCTACCTATTTAGAAGAAGCCTACGCCGATCGGCCGCTGCCGATTGGTCACGGACAGACTATTTCTCAGCCTTTTGTGGTGGCCTACATGCTTAGCATGGCACAGATTGGTCCCAACCATAAGGTGCTAGAAGTCGGCACCGGCTGCGGCTATCAGGCAGCAGTGCTGGGTGAGCTGGCCGATCGAGTCTATACGATTGAGATTGTGCCGGAGCTAGCAGCGCGATCGCAGTCACTGCTGACCGCACTGGGCTACACGCACGTAGCGGTTAAGGCCGGTGACGGCTACGGCGGCTGGCCTGAGCATGCCCCTTACGATCGGATTTTGGTAGCGGCGGCGCCGCCGCAGATTCCGCTAGCGCTCATCGATCAGCTGGCAGTCGAAGGCAAGCTGGTGATTCCAGTAGGCGAGCATCAGCAAGAGATTGTGGTAATCACTAAGCATGAGTCAGCGCTAGAGACGCAGCACCTGCTGCCGGTACGGTTTGTGCCGATGGTGCATCAGGCCGAGTCTGACTTAAACTAGCGCCGTTAGGCGGCTAGCAGCGCATCGAGGGCATTAACTTCAGCAATCAGATCTGAGCGATCGCGATACTGCAGCAGCAGCTGCTTATCGACTTCACTGAGGTCGGGGTCGCTGTCTAGCTCAATTTCTTGCAGCGTTTCTTCGACTAGCTCCATCTGCTGTTCAGCCTCAGCTAGAACAGAGACCGCGTCTGGCTGCAGCAGCGTTTCAAACTCAGCCAGCGCTTCGTACTTCAGCTGAACGGCCTGCAGTGAGCTTTCTAGCTGAGCCTTTTCTTCACTCAGCGTGGTCATCGCTGCCAGCAGCTCGGCTTGCTTGACTTGGCTAGCGGCCAGCGCGGCTTCTAGCGCCGTTTGGCTGGCGCTTAGCGACTGGATAGTTTGCTCTAGCGTTGCTTTATCCTGCTTGAGCTTGTGTGTCAGACTGCGATAGGCATTGAGCGCTTTGAGCAGCGGAATCAGCTTTTGCTTGAGCGCCATGTGCTCAACATCGAGATGGTGAAACTGGTCAGAAAGTTTGACATACGCCTGCATCAGGCGCGTGTAGCGGCTAGCGGAGGAGTTCATAAGCAGCAGGCTAAATCAATAATTTTATTCTGATCAATTTACCCGAACCGGAATGTGATTGAAACTACGACCAGCCTTGGGATCGATGGAGCTTTTTAATTGCCTCAGCGATCCCTGATAACTACAGATAATCAATAGCTTCAGCTATTTTCTCAGTGGGGTCTCACCCCCTATTCCTCGGCATAGCCCAGGCCGTCTGGCGCTGCCAACCCTTTCATCGAGTGCTCTGCATAGGCGCTACCGAAACCGCTCTGGGTTTAGCCGTCGTCCGGTCGCTTCACCGCTGCTGACGCCACCCTGCAGCAGCTCTCCTGTGCCACCGTCAGCCGCATCAAGATACGGCGTCAGGTCAATGCCGTCACTGCGAAAGCTGCTGCTAGATAGGCCGCCTAGCACGTTGCCGAGCTGTCCCAAAATATCTGTGCTGTCGCCTGCTGCAAAGGTATTGACACCGCTGGTCGCCGTGCCGCCATCGGCCAAAGTCAGGTTCTCAAAGACGCGATCGCGCGTTGCGATTGCATTCTGTCCGGGTGGGACGGTAAAGACAATCTGGCAGAGGTCAGGATTTTGCTCGGTTGTGGCACAGACAGTGTCATAGCCATTTTCGATACCAGTGCGCAGCTCCTGCAGCCCCTCTGGTCGATAGCGCTCAAGCCGATC
>JAAHIA010000231.1 GCA_010671975.1 Leptolyngbya sp. SIO4C1
CCTAAATGGTCAAACCAGTCGGATTGACCATTTAGGCGATCGCCGGTGCTTAGGGTGATGCCCCGTTTCCTGTCGGTGGTGGCCTGAATCAAGGTATTGAGGTCGTAGGACGTGTAGGGACCATCCGTCAGCCGAGCCGGACGCACGATGGTATAGGGGAGCCCCGACTGCCGAATAGCCGCTTCACCTTCGGCTTTAGCATCGAGGACGCCAAAGGCATTGAGCAAGCTAAACGGAAACTGCTGCCGACGCTCGACGCCGCAGGAGGAGACAAAGACAAACCGCTGCAGCGTTGACGGCGCCGCTTTGACTAGATTCGCTACGCCTACCGCATCCACGGCAGCCGGATTATTTTGCGATCGCTGCTGTCGATAATCGGCATCAAAGTAAACGCGAGTCCAGCTGAGGGCAGACTCGATTGGGTCGGCAGCGGCAATGTCAAACTGCCAGCGCTCTGATGGAAAGGCGGTGGTACCGGTACAGCAGATGATGGCATCGACTGCCTGTACTGCAGCCGGCAGTGTTTCTGGATCGCGGATATCAGCGATGGCTACCTCAACCTGACGACCAAAGAGCTGTCGCGCCTTGTCCAGGCTGCGGGTCATCGCGCGAACGGTGTACGCTTGGTTCAAAAGCTGAGCCACCGTCAGCTGACCAACGCCGCCGGTGGCTCCGGCCACCAGTACCCGCTTTCCTGCCTGGGTGGTTCCCTGTGTCATAGTCGTTTCCCCTGAGCTGTCGTTACCGATTACCCTAAAAGTACCAATATCCGAGCGCCGATGCTGATACCCGACTCATTCGACTGGATCTTCTTCGACTGCTTTAATACGCTGATTGATGACTTTGACGAGACGGGGGATGAGTCTGGTCTGGCGCCGATGTACCACGTTCCTGTTGAGGTTGGGCTCTATGAGAGCACTGAAGCCTTTCGTCAGGACTATCACCGCTGGCGTAAGGCAAACCTGTCCGGAAAAGCCAAAGAGCGCACGCTGCAGGAGCGCATGCGGCTGATTTTTCAGACCTATCGACCCGATGCAGAAGCGGCTCAGGTTGAGCAGTGTATTCAAACCATGGCTGCTCAGTTTGCCATCATCTATCCGCAAACGCTGCGCCTGCCGCCAGGGGTTGCTGCCATGCTTGACTACTGGCAAGGACGAGTCAAGATGGGCGTGGTGTCTAACTTCTTTTTAGCCAACTGGCCCGAGCAGTTTCTCACTCACTATGGCCTGCGTCAGTATTTTGACTTTGTGCTTGACAGTGCGGCCTGCGGCTGGCGTAAGCCTGGGCTTGAGATCTATCAGGTGGCGCTAGCGCAGACCAACGTCAGCGATCTCTCACGAGTATTATTTATTGGCGATCACCTCAGAAACGACATGATGACACCAATGCGGTTAGGCATGCAGGCCGTCCATTTTGATCGCTCGAACGATCGGCCCAATGCTAGCCCGTCGCCTGCAAACGTGCTCTCGATTGACCATTGGGAAGCGTTTAGGCTCTGACCTTGAAGATCTCGGGCCCCATATGTGGTGGCTTTGGCCGCAGATAGACCGGCCAAAGCCTTGACGATGCAGCATCTAGAGACGAGCTTTGAACGGTTTTAGTAGCCAGAGCAGGCCCGATCATCCGCTCATAGGGTAGTAGCGGCGCTAGCCTGGGGTTTGCGATCGCACAAACAATTGGCCAGATCACAGCTGGCTGATCACCATCATCAGCCAGCTCGGGTAGGGCTGCTGTTTCACAGTCACGCTATCGGCAGCCTAGGTATTGGACGTATGAGCCTATTTTTTGGATTGAATGACAATCCAAAAAATAGGTTAGGCAAAAAAGGTCAGGCATAAATGCTCGACCCCCTTTAAAGTCTGATCAAATTTCTACAGCTAGATCGCTGAACCAGCGCAAAAGCTATTGGACTCGATCAAAATTTGAAAATTACAGCTGTGCTGGCTTAGTAACTACGAGAGAAGCCATTATTCTTACGGCCGCCCCCGAACGAATTACCGCGATTTTCACGTGGCTTTGCTTTATTGACCTTCAGGTCGCGCCCCATCCATTCTGCACCGTCCAGCGCTTCAATGGCAGCGGCTTCTTCAGGCTCTGCGCCCATTTCTACAAAACCAAAGCCGCGCATACGACCGGTTTCGCGATCAACCGGCAAGTGAATGCGCTTGACTGATCCATACTCTGTAAAAACAGTCGTCAAATCGGCCTCTGTAACCTCGTAAGACAGGTTACCTACATAAATCGACATAGATTTCTCCAAAATTTAAGGAATGTGAAGAGTGAAATTTCGGAGAGAAGTCTGCAACTGGAAAAACTAGAAACAAGTACTACAACCGATATTCTTTCTCTGCTGATACTCTAACACCTTATTTATCATCTTGGACTAAATGCCCCTCTAAGAAAGTTTGTTCCAAGTTGAGATCGAAAAGTCCTGCTTTGGGCCTGCTAAGGCGACTCGAGATATTCAGCTTGGTGTATCAGTTTGAGTAACAATCCAATAGCAATCGGCTTTTCCATCCATAATTTAGCTATCCATAGCAATTCTGCAGAGAACATATGCGGAATTGCCACCTTGCCGACTGAAGTTCTGTGAGCGGCGCGCTCATGCAATCGTTTCAGACCCTTCGTCTCAGGAAAGAAAGATCGCGCCAAAATTAATTTTCCTCGACGCTTGAGATTCATCGCTACGTTGCATAGCTGCGAATCTGGGTGTCTTCTCACTGAAAGGATGTAAAAATGTTTGCTCAGAGAACGTTTATGCCTATCTCCCTGGCGGTTCTGGCCGCGACGCTGATGGCTTGCTCAGAGTCGCCGGTCGGATCGGCGCCCGCGCCAGCCCCCGCTAGCGATCCTTCTGCAGGCCCGATTTTGTCTGCGCCGAGCTGGTCTGACATGCTCGGTGCTACCTCTGCGCCAGCCGGATGGCAGGTCACCCCTTGCGAGACGCCCATGCTGCTGTGCGTTGAGGCCGAAGGTGAACTGGTTGGTACCGTTGAGAGTTTTGCTGCTCCAGTTGCAGACTACGACTTCCCAACCGACGAGTCGGCTGAGAGCCTGCTGGCCGCTTGGGTCAGCGATCACTACGCGGCAATTGATCGCGATCGCGCCATTGGCTATCCCGATTTGACTTTCTCAGCTGAGCCGCCAGTCGCCGCTGCGGTCGGCAGCCTGCCGGGCCTGCGCTACGGCTATACCACCGCTCATGCCAATGGCACCCCAGTCGATCGCGCCATTGGCTACGTCGCAACTGACGGCGATTATTTCTATGTATTTGTGACTGGCATGATTAGCGGCGATCCGAGCGGCAGCATTGCTGACGAGGCAGCGCTCAATGCCTTTGAACCTCACCTTGCCAAAATTATTGAGGGCTTGAAGCTATGACTCAAACCATCTCACATCAGGGTCAGTCGACTAAATTTTTGAGCCTCTGGATAGCGGCGAACCTGCTCGGCGGCTTTTTCGTGGGCTTGCTTGAAAACAACGGGCTACAGTTTATGGCCACCCTGATACTGACCGGCGCGATTGTCGGCTCGCTGCAGTGGTGGGTGCTAAGACAGACCGAAAGCGGGCTGCGCTGGTGGCCTCTGGTCAGCGCCCTTGGCTGGATTGCCAGCACGTTTCTGATGATTTTTAGTCAGGGGCTCTACAGCCCAGTGGTGAATTTTCTGTGGCAGCAGTTTGGTCTCTGGGAAGTCTTCTGGCTGAATCTGGTGACCGGCCCAATTTCTATCTTGGGTATGGCGCTAGCGCAGGGCTATCTGCTTAGCCGTCGGGGCCGCTTTATAGGCCCGTGGCTACTCGCCAGCCTGCTCGGCGGAGCTGCCTATGGGATGGTCAGTGCTTCACTGTGCGCTGCGGTTTGTCAAGCGCTGCCTACGGCGCTAGTGGGTCTTGTCAATGGTGCTGGCTGGGCTGCTTACGGTCTGTTTACCGGCGCTGCCTTGCTGTGGCGCAGACATCGTTTAGAGATCTAAGAGGTGTGATGAATAGCCATTCTCTAAGATGCTTCACGGGTCTTTTGATGCTGGGATTAATCGGAGCGGCCGATGCTTTACCTGCTTTTGCCGCGCTCGACTCAGCTACCTTTACGCCGCAGGCTGCAAGGTTAGCTCAGCTGAATCCGGGCGAATTCGATCGCTTGCGATCGCACCTGCAGGCTCAGGACTGGCAGGCCGCTGATGCGGAAACCCGGCGCTTGCTACAGCGCTGGCTTCATCCCAGCAACGATATCTTTAGTCTGCCGCTGGCCGCTAATATTCCGGCTGACGTATTGCGAACGCTGGATCAGCTTTGGTCAGAAGCCAGCAATGGACGCTTTGGCTTTAGCGCTCAGCAGGCTGTTTGGCAGGAGATTCGCGCTGAGTATCCCGACAGTCCTGAAACTGCCGTCAACGCCTTTGGCGATCGCGTCGGCTGGCGACGACCCGCGCGCGATAGCAACAACTTTGTCTCTCCGGAGTGGTTCACCGAACCAGAACTCAACTATTCGCTGACTGCCCCAGCCGGGCATCTGCCCTGGGCAGGCGTTGACTGGGCGCGGATTGAGTCTATGCTCACGGCCCAAAGCTGCGGCAGCTGCATGATTGATGCAATGTACCTGCAAGGAGAGCGCTTCACACGCTATCTGCCGGCGCTGTTCAACCAGGTCGCCGTGGCGCTAGCGGCGGGGCCTGCTCCTTCGGGCAGGGCTTGGTCACAGGCGCAGCTGGCCCACTCAATCAATTTGCGATCGCTCTATCCCGACAGTGCTTGCCCAATCCATTCACCGGCCTCGGCCCTCAGCCCCAATGGTGCGGTGTTAGCCATCAGCAGCTACAGCTACGAGCGCGCCTGCAGCCCTCCCGATAACAGCACGCTGGCGCTCTGGAACCCGCAGCGCGGCACCCGCATTATCACGCTGCTGCGCGGTCAGGCGATGGAGGCGTCTGACGATTCTGGTCAGGCGCAAGAGCCTGCCACTGAAGCCAGTCGCATGGTAGGAGAGGTGGCCAATGCCATCGCCTTCACGCCCAATAGTCGGCTGGTGGCAGCGGGACTGTCTGATGGCACAGTCCGGATTTGGATAGCCGATACCGGGCAGGCGGTGCGATCGCTGCAAGGACATGCCTATGCAGTGCGTGCGATTGCCATTGCCCCAGACGGTCGCACGCTAGCTAGCGCTAGTGCCGATCAGACAGTGCGGCTTTGGGACTTACGGACCGGACAGCTGCGTCAGACGATGCGGTCGGAGGCCGGCATTGTCCATACCCTGCTGATCAGTCCGGACGGGCAGCGGCTAGCAACGGCGAGCGATGGCAACGTCCTGCAGCTGTGGGATGCGCAGACCGGGCAGCTGATTCGCACCTTGGTCAGCAGCAACAATCAGCAGCAGCGCATGCCGATTGTCTTTAGTCCCGATAGCCAAACGGTAGCAGCTGCGGATAGCGATCGCAGCGTCAAGCTCTGGAACGCTAGAACTGGCGCTAGAATCATCACGTTTCGAGGGCATCTTGCAGCCCCTCGCCACCTAGCCTTTAGTCCCAACAGCCAGCGACTGGCCAGCAGCGACGGTCTGACCGCTCGCCTATGGAATCTGCAAACCTATCAGGCAGAGCGCACATTAGACCTGATACAAACGGCTGGACACCCGGCGATGCCAGACAACTTAGGCAGTATCGCCTTCAGCCCAGACGGTCAGGTGTTAGCAGCGAGCACCTTGCTCCTACCACTGGTCGAGAGCGAGCCGATTCCGCGTCAGGGCGTGACGCTCTGGGACGCTGCCACCGGGCAAACGCTCACGCAGATTCACCATGTTGGTCAGTTTCAATTTAGCCCTAGCGGTCAGTCTCTCATTGCGCAGGGGCAGCAGGTACAAATTTGGCAAGCGATGCCATCAAACTAAACCATAGGATGACGCTTATGACTCGCTTCAGATTCGTTTCAAGCCGCTTCTCTCTACAGCTAGCAGCGTTCTTAGGCAGCAGCTTACTTGGTGGCTCGCTGCTGACAGCGCCAGCAAAGACGGCCTCTGCAGCGGATTGGCAGGCTCAGCAGACAGAGATCAATCAGACCTCGCTGCCCAGTGAGCTGCGCGATCGCCTGCCCAGCTTTGTCTCACAGAATACGGGCACACCGGCTGAGTCGCTGGTCGCTGATGTAGAGGCGTTTCCTCAGCTGACGGCCAGCCGCGTGTTAGAAACTGCTAGACGCTCATCCGGATTACCGCTATCGCAGCTGGATATTGTTGCCGCTGAGCGACAAGTCTGGAACGGCTGCTTTGGCCTGGCCGACCCCGATCAGGCCTGCTCTGAAATTGCTATCTCAGGCTGGCGCGTGGTGGTGACAGCCCCTGACTACGTCTGGGTTTATCACACCGATCAGGATGGCACTGAGATTCACTTGAATGAAGCCGCTAGTCAGCTGGGCGGTGCGACGCTAGTGCCTGAATTTATGGGTAGCCCCACACGGCCCGGGCATTTAGATGACTCTGCTCTAATCACCGTGGTTCAAAGCGGCGGCATTGCCGGGCGCACCTACAAAACTGTGCTGTTTAACGACGGGGCGATCGCAGGCTATCTGCTAGCGGGTAATGATTACGCGGCACCCACCGATTTGGGCCGCCTATCAGCAGAAGATTTTGAGCAAGTCGCTCGCCAGCTGCGAGCGCTGCAGCTAGAGCATCTCCACGGCCTGCGATATCCGGTGCCCTCAGGTACCGCAGACGCAATGACCGTGACGGTCATGCCTGGCTTTAACACTGTCCTGCAGTACGCTGACTCAGCCGCTAATCAGCTGCCGCCGTCGCTGCGCCAGTTTCATACGCTTTGGAATACGCTCATGGCCCTGGCTGCGCAAAGCCCCGACGGCGGTGAGACAGGCGCAGGTCCCTTCACAGACATTGGTGAAAGTCCCTATGCCCGAGAAATTCAGCAGGCAGCCGACCTAGGTCTGATGGCCGGCATCCGCGATCGCCAGTTTCAGCCAGAGGACTCTCTAACTCGAGAGCAGCTAGCGGTGCTGGTCCATAAGCTGATGCAGCAGGTGCCGCTTGCCTTGCCCAATCAGACCGATGCCCCTACCTTGCCAGCAATGGCTGAGGGTGATAGCCGCCTCCCCTTTAGCGACGTTGCCATCGATCGCTGGAGTGCGCCCAGTATTCAGTATTTGCATAAGCTGGGTCTGCTGCGCGGCTACGCAGACGGCAGCTTTCGCCCAGAGCTGCCCGTGACTCGCGCCGAGCTGGTTTCCCTTTTGCTTAAGATGGATGTCTATCTCGTAGAGCTGCGCCGCTGGGATGGACGAGATGCGACCAACCTACAGCCTAGGTTTGCTTTTTCAGATACTCAGGGCCACTGGGCAGATAAGTATATTGCCGTTATGTCTGAGAATTGCCGCGCTGCCGCGCCGCTGAATGAAACGGGCACCCGGTTCGATCCGAATGCGCCCGCTACCCGAGGCTACGCGGCAGCAGCAGTCATGCGCAATCTGCACTGTCTGAGCCTGAGCCCGTCAATTGCGAGAGATTAGCGCCGGCTAACTTTCGCCGCTGTTTCAGCCATCCTTAACCCTATTTATCAGCGAAGGCCGATGTTTGTTGATATCTCTCATTCGTTCGGGCAGCAATAAGATAAAAGAGAGCACTAGCGACATGACCACCATTTCACCCCCATCTTCGATGATGGTTAAAATCGGCTGAAGCAGCTCTATTTTGATAACGAAATGCAGGCTATCGACTAGAATCCCTAAAAAACCTAGCGCAAATACCATACCAATGAGAACCTTGGATATTCTCTTGGCAAACGCATCGCCCGATCGATAAGCAACAGCGATTAGAAAGAGAAAGATAAATCCAGCAGTCAGGGAAATAATCAGTTCCCCTGAGGCATGGCGATTGAGGCCAAAGAGATTGGGAA
>JAAHIA010000232.1 GCA_010671975.1 Leptolyngbya sp. SIO4C1
TCTGGCTAGTAGAACTGGCAGAAACTGTGGATACCATGTGGGGATACATTAACCTCAATACACCAGTGTACAATTCACGATTGACTTGCCAACCCCCCCTTGAGTAACCCCCCCGACAAACCTCCTGGCAAATCTCCCAGCAAACCCCTGCCTAAGTCGCTGACTTTTCTACGCTGTCAGCCGCTCACAGCGGCGCTGGTACCTGCTGTCGTAGCGCTTGATCGGCGCTGTCTGGGCGGCCTTTGGAGCGCTGCCGGCTATCAGCGAGAAATTGACAGCAGCAGCAGCGACCTGCTGGTTTTGCTAGCAGCCGATGGCCCGTCTACCATCGGTCAACCGATTGGGGTAGGCTGCATCTGGGCAATTCTGGAAGAAGCGCACATCACGCTGCTCGCCATCGATTCTGACTATCAGCGGCAACGGCTCGGCCAGCTGCTGCTGACTCAGCTGCTGGTGGCCGCTCGCTGCCGCCAGCTAACACATGCCACGCTGGAGGTGCGGGTTTCCAACCAAGCAGCCATTCAGCTCTATCAAAAGTTTGGCTTTCAAACAGCCGGGCAGCGAAAACAGTATTATGCCGATGGCGAAGATGCGCTGATTTTGTGGTGTAGCAGCCTGCAATCTGCTGACTGGGCGCTTCGGCTGCAGCAATCTCATTTAGAATGTAGGCACTACTTATTACATCAGGGCTGGCAGCGGCTTGATCTCAGGCTTTGCCAAGACTAGGTTTCAGAGTTAAGTTGCATTTATTCATAAAACTTAAGTATTCCTGCCCCCACGGGGAGCGACTAGCGTTTGCCACTAGTCGCTATCATCAGCCCCCTTCAATAGATAACCTACAGACAACCTACAGGAGCCCCCCCCGATAGTTGAAACCATTGCAAGTAGTGAATACCGGCACAGTTTTGCCCAAAAACGCTGTGTTAGAATCAGCGTAACCAGCACGCAGCAGGTGATGGATAACCGCCATGTTTGAACGCTTCACAGAAAAAGCCATTAAGGTGATCATGCTTGCCCAGGAGGAGGCCCGACGACTCGGGCACAACTTCGTGGGCACTGAGCAAATTCTTCTCGGCCTCATCGGCGAGGGGACAGGCGTAGCCGCCAAGGTGCTGAAATCCATGGGGGTCAATCTGAAAGATGCTCGGATCGAGGTTGAAAAGATTATTGGTCGCGGATCGGGGTTTGTCGCTGTAGAGATTCCCTTCACACCCCGGGCCAAGCGCGTTTTAGAGCTGTCACTCGAAGAGGCCCGTCAGCTGGGCCACAACTACATCGGAACTGAGCACCTTCTGCTCGGGCTGATTCGCGAAGGCGAAGGCGTTGCCGCCCGAGTGCTTGAGAATTTAGGTGTCGATCTGTCTAAGGTGCGCACACAGGTAATTCGGATGCTGGGTGAAACTGCCGAGGTTTCGACCGGCGGCAGCCAGGGCCGTACCAAGACGCCAACGCTAGATGAGTTCGGCTCAAACCTGACTCAGATGGCCGGCGAAGGCAAACTCGATCCGGTTGTCGGTCGACAAAAGGAAATCGAGCGCGTCATCCAGATTTTAGGCCGTCGCACCAAAAATAATCCGGTGCTGATTGGTGAGCCTGGCGTGGGTAAGACCGCGATCGCAGAGGGGCTGGCCCAGCGCATCGCCAATGGCGACGTGCCCGACATCTTAGAAGATAAGCGGGTCGTCACCCTAGATATTGGTCTGCTGGTTGCCGGCACTAAGTATCGCGGTGAGTTTGAGGAGCGCCTCAAAAAAATCATGGATGAGATTCGCTCTGCGGCGAACGTCATCCTGGTGATTGACGAGGTGCACACTCTGATTGGAGCGGGCGCTGCCGAGGGCGCAATCGATGCTGCTAACATTCTCAAGCCGGCCCTAGCGCGCGGCGAGCTGCAGTGTATCGGTGCGACCACGCTCGACGAATACCGTAAGCACATCGAGCGCGATGCGGCCCTTGAGCGCCGCTTCCAGCCGGTGATGGTGGGTGAACCCAGCGTCGATGAGACGATTGAGATTCTCCACGGGCTGCGCGATCGCTATGAGCAGCACCATAAGCTAAAAATCTTAGACGAGGCGCTGGATGCAGCAGCCAAGCTCTCTGATCGCTATATCTCCGATCGCTATCTGCCCGACAAGGCCATTGACCTGATTGACGAAGCCGGCTCGCGGGTACGTCTAATCAACTCTCAGCTGCCGCCGGCGGCTAAGGAACTAGACAAAGAGCTGCGTCAGGTACTCAAAGACAAGGACAACGCCGTTCGCTCTCAGGACTTTGACCGAGCAGGCGAGCTGCGCGATCGCGAAATGGAAATCAAAGCTGAGATCCGTGCGATCGCTCAGAGCAAGAAGAACGAAGAGTCTCAAAGCGATGACTCGCCGCAGGTCACTGAGGAAGACATTGCCCATATCGTCGCCTCTTGGACCGGCGTACCGGTGAACAAGCTGACCGAATCTGAGTCGGAAAAGCTGCTGCATATGGAAGACACGCTGCATCAGCGCGTCATCGGCCAGGACGAAGCCGTAAAAGCCATTTCGCGCGCCATTCGCCGGGCTCGAGTCGGCCTCAAGAACCCCAACCGACCGATTGCCAGCTTTGTATTCTCTGGCCCTACCGGCGTGGGTAAAACAGAGCTAGCCAAGTCGCTAGCAGCCTATTTCTTCGGCTCCGAAGAAGCCATGATTCGGCTCGATATGTCCGAATTTATGGAGCGCCATACGGTCTCTAAGCTGATTGGTTCGCCGCCGGGCTATGTCGGCTACAGCGAAGGCGGTCAGCTCACCGAGGCAGTGCGGCGACGCCCCTATACGGTGGTCCTGTTCGACGAGATTGAGAAGGCACACCCCGATGTCTTCAACATGCTGCTGCAGATCTTAGAAGATGGTCGTCTGACTGATGCCAAAGGTCGCACGGTTGACTTCAAGAACACGCTGCTGATCTTGACTTCTAACATCGGGTCGAAGGTAATTGAGAAAGGCGGCGGCGGCCTTGGCTTTGAGCTTGAAGAAGATCAGGCCGAGTCCCAGTACAACCGCATTCGCTCGCTGGTGAATGAAGAGCTCAAGCAGTATTTCCGGCCTGAGTTCCTCAACCGCCTCGACGAAATCATCGTCTTCCGTCAGCTCACCAAGGACGAGGTGAAGGAAATCTCAGACATTCTGCTCAAGGAAGTCTTTGCTCGTCTCACAGAGCAAGGCATCACGCTGGAGGTGACTGAGAAATTCAAAGAGCGGCTGGTCGAAGAAGGCTACAACCCCAGCTACGGAGCGCGTCCGCTGCGCCGCGCAATCATGCGCTTGCTAGAGGACAGCCTGGCTGAGGAAATTCTCTCAAGCCGTTTGAAAGATGGCGACACGGCTGTGGTCGATGTCGACGAAAACGGCAAGGTAGTCATTTCAGCCCAGGAAAAGCGCGAGCTGCTCCCACAGGGAGCTGAGAGCTAGCCGAGCTATGTTCAGGGCTCAGTTAAAGTCTGACTGAGCCTCAAGTTCTAAGAAAATAGCGACCCCTTTCGCTAGCGTGCAGACCGCACAGGCGAAGGGGGTTGCTGTTTATGAACGCTCGTTCATTAATTTTCATAAACACAGATAACGCTTTCTTGCTTTGAGAAACGCCCAGATTCGATAATGAGGGTAATTGGTTTAAGTGTTCGTCCTCCTGATCGGGAGCAGTCGCTAGCATGGGTTTTATTAGCAAGATTTTTAGCGGAATTATTTCATTTTTAGGGAGCATATTTGGCGTGTTTGGTAAACTCTTAGGCTTGAAAAAGTCAGGGTACTATCTTGAGCTAGACGACGCTAAAGAAGCCGTCGCTGAAGCTGGAGAAGCGGCCGTCGAGGCAGCCAAAAATCTCTTACCGAACGAAGAAGCGGCTCCAGAGGAAGCAGCAGAAGCAGCGGATACGCCTGCCGAAGCAGCGCCGTCTGCTAAGGCAGCCTCTGCTCAGGCTAAGCAAGCTGCGCCAGCCAAGAAGAAGGGGAAAGCTGACGCTAAGTCGGCAGCAACGGTTAAGACCGCAGCGGCACCTGCCGCAGCAGCACCGACTGCTTCAATGCCTTCCGATCCGGTTGAGGTGATTCGCGCTGCGCTGGCTAATTCCAGTTCATCTAGCTCGGCTAGCAGCAACGGTGCCAGCGAGGCAACCTTCGCGACCGACTATCTAGTGCAGCCAGCGTCAAACTCGCGCCGCCGCCCTGGCCCTAGCCTCTCACCGTTTAAGGATATGGCAAAAAGCGTCGGCAAGCGCTAAGCAGCGTTAAACCTTAGCTCATAGACCTCAGTTAATAGCTGTCATGGGCATGGTTTGGGCCGATTCATATCGGCCCTTTTATTTGGCTTGGAGTCTAGCTTGGTCATCTAAGCTGCGAGTCTTTTAGCGGCTAGCGTAGGCAGCCAGCGGCTCTTGAATAAATCGAATATAGAAATGTCGGAAGGTTGATTTCAATACTCGAGGCAGGCCAAAGTCAATTGGCACCAGCTGTGTGGGTAGCTGCCAGTCGTCAATCTGAAGCGCTGGCGGCCTAAGCAAAGGAAAATCTATATCGCTCAGCGCCAAATTGAGGCCTAGCTGCTGAGCCGCAGCCACGGTTGGTACCTGCTGCGGCTTGACCTGCAACACTTCGAGAAGCGCTCTGTCTAATGCAAAAACATTATCAGACGCGCCTAGCAGACCCAGCTGACGCGGCTCGCCGCCGCTAGGGCCGTTGCCCTCGTGCCCAACAATGCCGTCGATGATAGTGAGTTCAGGCGCGAGTATCTGCGCCGTCTGCACCAGCATTTGCGCAAACTGCTGCCGATCTTTGCCGGCTTCCATATGCCACCAGGCCTTCATTTTGCCCGGTACGCAGCCAAACAGATTTTTGACACCTAGCGTCAGAGTGAGCTGAACGTGAGACTTGACTTTGGGCAGGTTAATCAGCACGTCAGCCTCCATCGCTTCTTTAGAGAGCAGCAGATGATTGAACGCTGAGCTATCGGTGGCGTAGCGCTTGCCGTGTAGTTCGACGATTGGCAGCGCTGCCCGCTCTGCCCAGACAAGCAGGCCGTTTGCCTTAGCGACGCCTCGCGCACTGCCAAACGCCGGGCTATCGCCTAGAAACGGCTGCCCGCCCGCCGCTTTGACCAGCTCAGCCACAACATATACCATCTCGGGGCGCGTGGTGCAGGCTTTAGTCGGTCGAGACCCGGTTAATAGATTAGGCTTAAGCAATACTCGATCGCCGGGCTGGACAAACCGTTGAATGCCACCCAGCGGCGCTAGCAGCGTTTCTATCTGATGCTGAAGCGCGTCAATCTGATAGGACTGAGCGCGAACAAGACTCACCGATGACATAGGCGTACCGCAGCTGTGCCTTCTTATTTTGCAGGGGCTATAGGGAAATCGCAAATATGATGCTGAGCTTTTGGGCTAAAACCAGCGGCACTTGGATCAACGTGGCCCTGGTGCTGCTAGGCACCGGCTGCGGACTGCTGCTGCGCAATCGGCTGCCGCTAGCAATGCAGTCCATCATCACGCAGGCGGTTGGGCTGACGACCCTTTTTATTGGCCTGAGCATGGCGCAGACGCTCAGCGAGGTGACGGCGGGCGCGATCGCAGGCATCATTCTAGCGCTGATAGCCTTGGTATGTGGCGGTTTAGCTGGCGAATGGTGGCAGATTGAAAAGCGCCTGGTGGCGATTGGCGATGCGCTCAAGACCCGCTTTCGCGGCGGTGGCCGCTTTACTGAGGGCTTTGTCGCCGCTAGCCTGCTGTTTTGCGTAGGGCCAATGGCTATTTTAGGTAGCTTAAACAACGGCCTGATTGGTGACGGCACGATTTTAGTGATCAAAGGAACGATGGACGGGCTGGTCTCCATTGCGCTGACCGGCAGCTACGGCATTGGCGTCGGCTTTGCCATTTTGCCGGTGCTCGTCTATCAAGGCAGCCTGTCGCTGCTGGCCAGCAGCCTGGCCGGCAACCTGGCCGATCCGGCGAACGATCCGCGCATTTTGCTCATTACCGGCGTTGGCGGCATTATGATTCTGGGTCTGGGGCTCAACCTGATTGAGGTTGCCAAAATTCGCGTTGCCTCTTTTCTACCCGCGCTGCTGCTGGTGCCGCTGCTGTACGGCGTGGCGGTCAATTTTAGCCCCGGAGGTTGAAGCATCCCCTTTTGGCATAGTAAAATTAGAGACTGTGTTTGAAAAGACTTAAAATCCATGCCAAAGCTCAAAACTCGTCGCGCGGCTGCCAAGCGTTTCCGCCGCAGCGGCAGCGGCAAAATCATGCGCCGCAAGGCCTTTAAAAATCACCTGCTGCAGCACAAAAGCACCGATCGCAAGCGCCGGCTGTCCAAAGTAGCCGTTGTGAACGAGGCGGATGTGCCCAATGTAGAAGGGATGCTGCCCTATTTGTAAACCGGCTGCTAGCACAGCCCAGATTAGTTCTTAGCGTTATCAGGTTATTCGGTCATGGCACGTGTAAAACGCGGCAACGTTGCTCGTAAACGCCGCAAAAAGATTCTCAAGCTAGCGAAAGGCTATCGCGGCTCGCACTCTAAGCTGTTTCGGACAGCTAACCAGCAGGTGATGAAGGCGCTGCGCTACGCCTACCGGGATCGTCGTCGCCGCAAGCGCGATTTTCGGCGGCTTTGGATTACCCGCATCAACGCCGCTGCCCGGCTGCACGGCACTAGCTACAGCCGACTGATTGGCGATCTCAAGAGAGCCGACATTCAGCTCAATCGCAAGATGCTGGCTCAGATGGCGGTACTAGATCCGGCTAGCTTCGGTAAAGTTGCTGAGCTAGCTGGCAAGCAGTAAGTTTGACTAATGGGCGCAGAGGCAAGCTAGGCATTGCCTGGCGCAGTCTGCTGGCTTTGGCAACGGGGTTGGGGGTGCAGCTAGCTGTGCCCTCAATTACTGTGTCTGCTGAACTGGCTGATATTCGCGATCGCGGCTACCTGATTGTGGCCGTCAAGGACAGCTGGCCGCCGCTGGGGTTTCGCAACGAAGCAGGAGAACTGGTTGGCTTTGAGATTGATATTGCGCGGCAGCTAGCGCAGAGGCTGCTGGGCGATCCCGACGCGGTAGAGCTGCGGCCAGTGAGCAACCGAGATCGAATTAATCGGGTGATTGAGGGTGAGGCAGATATTGCGATCGCGGGCGTTACCCTGACGTCGCCGCGTCAGCGAATTGCTAGCTTTAGCCTGCCTTACTATCTAGATGGCGTTGGGTTTGTGACCCAGCGCGATCGCATTCAGTCTTTAGACGATCTGCAAAGCGCTCGAGTGGCGCTGCTCAACAGCTCTAGCACGGTAACTCAGGTAGACTACTGGCTGCCTCTGGCCACGCTAGTGCCAACGGCCTCTTACGCTGAGGCTATCGCCCTGTTAGAAACCGGCCAGGTAGACGCCTTTGCCGGAGACGTCACAGTGCTCTCAGGCTGGATACAGCAGGATAGCCGCTATCGGCTGCTGCCCGAGATTATCTCCATCGAGCCGCTGGCTATCGTCATCCCCAAAGGGACTCAGCACAGTCCGCTGCGTCGCGCTATTAACCAAGCAGTTGAAGCCTGGTATGACGAAGCTTGGTTACAAGAGCGAGCCATCTACTGGGGACTGCCCTACCGGCGTGAGAGAATAGAACTGCATAGGCTCTTAGACCCTCCTGATATTTAAATTTTTGCGAGCTGTATGGAGAATAGTAACTACTTACTGGTCTATCTAGCTGGCCTGCTGGCTTTGCTGGGTGTGGCTGCCTTTTTTATCCTGCGTCAGGTCTTTAAAACCCGCCGGATTGAAAGTACGCTCTCCCGCCTGCAAAAAAAGCTCACCAGTCAAAAAGGAACGGCCAAAGAATATTACGAGCTAGGCAGCCTGGCGTATGGCATCTCGGGCGATGGCTC
>JAAHIA010000233.1 GCA_010671975.1 Leptolyngbya sp. SIO4C1
TGCAGCGTCACCGGCACGCTGACGCTGCACAACGGGGATGCCCTGACCTTCGGCCAGACTGAGCTGAGATTTTTCTGCCCCGCCGCTGAGCCGATGGGTCATTCGCAGTCCAGCGATTCACACGACTTTACCGCGACCGCAACGCTGCACGTGCGGCGGCTGATTTCAGTCATGGTGGTTGACATCCGCGATTTTACAGTGATGACCCGCCAAATCGATGAGAAGGTACTCTCAGAGGTAATTGGCACCTGGTTTCGCCACGCCGGTGAAATTATCTCTGAATATGGCAGCTGGGTAGATAAGTATATTGGCGATGCCGTCATGGCCGTCTGGATTCACGGCACGCAGGAAGTCGAAGCCGAAGAAATGCTGCAGATCACGCGAGCGATCAATGCGCTACACAAGATGACAAGCGAGCTGCACAAGAAGTATCCGCTGCCGTTCCCGCTGCGGGTAGGGGCTGGGGTCAATACGGGCTACGCCATGGTGGGCAATACCGGCACTGGCGATCGGCCTGACTACACGGCGCTGGGCGATACGGTCAATGCTGCCTTTCGCTTTGAAACCTCAACCAAGCAGCTGGGCCTAGATGTCGCTATTGGTGAAACCACCTACCAGCACCTCAGCCAGCTTGGCGCTGATGAGCAAACGTTTAAGCGCTATTCGGTTATGGTCAAGGGCTACGACATGCCGCTAGTCACCCATGCCTGCACCTTCGCTAACCTCGATCAATTTTTGCAGACGCGCGATCGCAGCTCCTCGGTGCCAGTCAAATCTTAGACAGCTTTATTTAATAACTTAATAGCGCACGCTATGGTCAGCGAAAATGCTAGTCTCTAAATAATGCTGTGTATTAAATTTTAACTAAGTCGAACAAAAAAATGAAACGACTCTTTAGCCTATTCATGGTGCTCGGGCTGGTTGTAGGCTCTCTCTTTTTGAGTGGAGTTAGGTCGGCTGAGGCCTCAATTTTTGAGAGTAAGGGTACTTTTACACCCGTACTGGCAGACTTTCGCAATACAGTTGATGACAAGCTAGCAACCGAGTATGGTTCTAAAATTGACGTAAACAATACAAATGTTGCCGCATTTGCTAAATATCGCGGTTTGTATCCCACCATTGCCGGCAAAATTGTCAGCAATGCGCCCTACAGCGAATTAGAAGACATTTTAGAAATTCCGAGTCTGAGCAATACTGAGGTTCAGCGCATTAAGGACAACTACGATGTCTTTACCATTTCCGATCCCGATCCGGCGCTAACCGAAGGGGCAGATCGCTTCAACAACGGCGTCTACAAGTAGTTCTGGCGTCTCAACGAAGGGGTTCGCTCTTGGTAGAGTAGGGTAATACCTACCTGCTAGGAGCGATTTTTCATTGGTCAACGCTGCTTCGCTATCGGGCTCACCGTTTGATGTTTTGGTCATCGGCGGCGGGGCTGCCGGTCTATATTCGGCGCTGTGTTTGCCGACTACGCTACAGGTCGGCCTGATGACCAAAGATACGCTATCGCTGTCAGCCAGCGACTGGGCACAGGGCGGCATTGCAGCCGCGATCGCGCCAGACGATCGGCCCGAGCTACATATTACCGACACGCTCAAGGCAGGGGCAGGGCTGTGCGAACTTGATGCCGTTACTCAGCTGGTGGCAGAAGCCCGCGACTGCATTGACGCCCTAGTCGATATGGGCGTTGCCTTTGATCGCAAAGCCGGCGAGCTAGCGATGACGCTAGAAGCTGCCCATTCAAGGCGGCGAGTGCTGCATGCAGCCGACACCACCGGACGAGCGGTTGTGACCACGCTGGCTGCAGAAGTGCTAGCGCGTGACAATATTCAGGTGTTTAATCAGGCCTTTGTACTCGACTTATGGCTAAGCGCAGCGGGCGACTGTCAGGGCGTCTGCGTTGCCTATGCAAATCAAATTCATTGGATTGCGGCAAAAGCCGTGGTGCTCGCTACCGGCGGCGGCGGTCAGGTCTACGCGCAGACGACTAACCCAGCCGCCAGTACGGGTGATGGCGTCGCGATGACTTGGAGAGCCGGTGGGCAGCTGCGCGATTTAGAATTTGTCCAGTTTCACCCTACGGCACTCACTCAGCCAGGCGCACCTCATTTTTTAATTAGCGAAGCCGTTCGCGGCGAAGGCGCACATCTGATCGACGCGGAAGGCCGCCGGTTTGCCTTTGACTATCATCCCGATGGCGAGCTAGCCCCGCGCGACGTGGTAAGCCGAGCAATTTTTCTCCATTTGCAGCAGGCCAATCAGGCAAAGCCGGTGGTGTGGCTCGATCTGCGTCCTATCGAGCCCGAGCGGATTCAGCATCGCTTTCCTAACATCATTCGCAAATGCAAGAAATGGGCGGACATTGACCTATTTACGCAGCCGGTGCCGGTCTCGCCAGCGGCGCACTACTGGATGGGCGGCATCACGACTGATTTAGAAAGCCGCACGACACTTTCGCGACTCTACGCAGTGGGCGAAAATGCCAGTACCGGCGTTCACGGGGCTAATCGGCTAGCGAGCAATTCGCTATTAGAATGCTTGGTGTTTGGCGCTCAGCTTGAAAACCTGCAGCCGCAGCCGTTTACAGCACTGCCAGAGACTGTGGATGCCGCGATCGCGCTGCCGCTTTCGGCCATCAATCCGGCTGTGCAAATGACCGATCTGCGAGCAGCCCTATCGCAGCTGGTCTGGCGCACGGCCGGCATCTGTCGAGAGGCCACCGGGCTCAAGCAGGCGATCGCCACGCTAGAGCAGTATCAGCAGACCTTTGAGGCGTTTCCCCTGACGCAGGCCCTGACTCAGCTCTCTCCTGGACAGGCCTATGCGCTCCCGGCTGAGCTCAATCCGCTCGAGGTGCGGCAGTGGGGCGAGCTGCGCAACCTGCTCGCAGTCGGCAGCCTAATTCTTAAAAGCGCCCTGTTTCGTACTGAGAGCCGAGGCGGCCACTATCGCAGCGACTTTCCTCAGACTGGGCCTAGCTGGCAGGTGCATACGCTGATTGAAGGCGATCGCTGCTGGCAGTCTGAGCCGGTTGAGAATGCATTGGAGCGACCCCCTCGATAGGGCGATCGCACGCTATCGCTTATTGCCAAACAGAGTTAGCAGCACAGCGGTGCCTGCCATCCCCAGCGCTAGGCAAAAGCCCATCCAAACCCCAAACGGCAGTGCCACAGAGCGAAAACTCAACAGCGTAATTGAAACCGGCATCGCATTTTGCCCAGCAACGATGGCAATCACAAAGATCAGCACTGCCGGAATCAGCACAATAAACAGCTTTGCCATAGCCGACCTCGCCTACAGAACCATCGCCAGTATACACATCGTATCGACACAGTTCAGACAGTTAGCCATCGCCATTACTGAAGTCAGCTCGCTATATGATTTGAAGCTGGTTTATCAGGCAGTGACGCTTTTTGCCAATAGCGTAGCCGTGATTAAACATCCAGAGCGCAAGTATCGTTTAGAGCATGAAGTTCGCAAAGGGACACTTAACCGCCTTAACACCTGCATCGCCACTGAGAACAATTTCAAACGCAGAATGGCCTACAGTAATGATCTTTCGCTACCCAGTGCTGATTGAGAGCGCATCAGACTGCGAGCAGCTAGTAGGGCATACCGCCTACGTTGATAAAGACAAATATGCGTTGCAGGATGTCAATCGGCTGATGGGCATTTTGGTGCATATCATTGCCGCTAGCGGCGTCAAGGTGCCAGTTGCGTAACTTCTAAATAGATGTGCTCTAGCTTCACCGGGCTGCGGGCGATTGAATCGATGGGCAGACCGTCAAATCGCGCTAGCAGATCTTTGAGCGCCAGCTGCTCCGGTATCCAAAAGGCCAGATCGGCTCCATAGCGACGCGGGGTAAAGCCGTGCTGCTCGGCGCGGGCGATCGCAGCGGCCTCATCAGCCGTTTGCAGCGTCACGATCTCCTGAGCCGAGATGCGCTGCTGCAGCTGACTCAGCGTTCCCTGCGCCAGCAGTTTTCCCTGCTTAATGATGCCGATGCGATCGCACAGTCGCTCGGCCTCATCGAGCAGATGCGTGGTTAGCAAAAGGGTGATACCTTCTCGTCGCAGATTGCGAATCAGCGCCCAGACCTCATGCCGCGCTTCGAGATCGAGTCCGGTGGTGGGTTCATCTAGCACAACTAGCTTGGGCTGATGCACAAGCGCCACGGCCAGGCTCAGCCGTCGCTGCATGCCGCCGCTGAGCGAACTGACTACGCTCTGGGCTCGGTCTTGCAGATTCACTGCCTCTAAGCAAAAGCCGACGCGCTGCGATCGCGTGGCCTTATTCAGCCCATATATCTTGGCAAAAAACTGGAGATTCTCAGCACAGGTCAGGCTTTGGTAGAGCAAATTTTGCTGCGGCATGATACCGAGCAGCGGCTTAGTGCGGTCTGACACTGGCTGGTTACCAATGGTGACGCTACCCCGATCCGGTCTGAGCAGGCCGCTAAGCAAGTTAATTGTCGTCGTTTTGCCTGCCCCGTTTGGCCCCAGCAGCCCGTAGATTTCGCCCGGCTGCAGCATCAGCGTCAGATCGTCTAGCGCCCGGCGGCTGCCGTAAGTTTTTGAAAGATGACGAATTTGAAGCATACGAAAACAGCTAAGGGCTGCGGCTTGGCTCATTTTGTATCAGTATGGCATTAGTCTTTCCACCCACCGATCTTATGTCTTCAGCCCAAGACGCCGTACTCGCTGCCAACCAAGCCTTCTACCGCGCCTTTGAGAAAAAAGATATTGAGGCCATGGAGGCTGCCTGCTCAAAAGGTATTGGCAGCCTTTGCATACATCCGGGTCGCAGCGCCGTCAGAGGCTGGGAAAAGATCTATCAGTCATGGCAGCAAATCTTTAAAGCGACTCGCTATCTTGAAATTGACACCGAGGTAATCTCGGTAGAAGTTTCGGGCGATCTAGCTTACGTGGTCCTGGTTGAAAACGTTATGCAGGTGGCTGGCAACCGTCGGCTGACGGCTCGGTCAATGGCGACTAACGTCTTTGAGCAGATGGGCGGGCAGTGGTATCTGGTGCACCATCACGGCAGCCCAATTGCGGGCTAGCTAAAATTCAATTCCTGGCTGAGCCTTGACGCCTTGCTCTTTAAACGGATGTTTCACCAGCGTCATCTCAGTCACTAGATCAGCCCGCTCAATCAGCGCCGCCGGCGCCCCGCGCCCGGTTAAAATCACGTGCGAGTCTGGGGGCTTCTCGCTGAGTCCGGATAGCACGTCCTCGACTGCTAGATAGCCTAGCTTCAGCGCAATATTCACTTCATCGAGCAGCACCGTGCGATAGTTGGCATCGCGAATGTAGCCCAGCGCCTTTTGCCAAGCCGCTTGCGCCATCTCGGTATCGCGCTGTCGGTCCTGCGTTTCCCAAGTAAAGCCTTCGCCCATGGCGTGAAAGGCGAGCTGCTCTGGCCAGTGGCTGAGCGCTGCTTTTTCGGCTGGCTCCCAGCCGCCTTTGATGAACTGGACAATCGCTACGTTGTAGCCGTGCCCCAGCGATCGCAGCACCATGCCCAGCGCCGCTGTGGTTTTGCCTTTGCCGTTGCCGGTATGCACGATCACCAAGCCCTTTTCCTGCCTGCGATCGGCCAGCCGCTGAGCCTGCACTTCCTTACGTCGCGCCATCTTGCGCTTATACTGCGCTTCTGAAAGCCCAGCTTCAGTCGCTTCTTCATCCAGCTGTGTAGCAGTTTGGTCAAGGTCGGCAGTTGGTTTAGAAGTCATAGCAGCTAGAGTGCGGTCAAACAGATCACAAGCGACTGGAAAAACAGATGCTATGATAAATTATCACTCATTGCGTGGCTTGATGTGTGGCTCAATCGAGCCGTCTTCAGGGCATGATGAGGGCATGTAGCTCAGTGGATAGAGCATCAGATTCCGGTTCTGAGGGTCGGGGGTTCGAATCCCTCCATGCTCGTCAAATCAACGCGTCAGTTCTCGTAACTGTCCTGCAGCTAGCCTAATTGCGATCGCTAACCTGGCATAGTGGTACAGGGATCATCTGCTGCCTGTCGAGTTAGGGAATGGCCTTTGAAAAGTAAGCTTCTAGCTGGAATTGTGATTCTTGCTGCAGTCGTTGGGGGCGGCGTAGCCTACGCTTGGAATCGAGCCACGGCACTGCCCAAGTGGTACGGCGCGACCGGCTCCGCTGTGCCGGATGCGAGCGTGTCGGTAAGCGATCTAGTCGCTAGCAATGCGACCGACCGTGACAGCGACGGCCAGCTTGAGGTCATCTTTGACGAAGCAGAGCTAAATCAGGCGGTAGTCAGCGCTATCGCCAATCAGCCCCAGGCAGCCCCGCTGCTCGATCATGCCAAAGGCTTTAATACCTCAATTGAGCGCGATCGCATTGAGACAGGCATGGTCATGAACCTGTCTGAAATTCCGATCGAGTCGCTGCCACAGCCAGGACAGCAGGCAGTCATGCAGCTAGCAGAAACGTTTC
This sequence comes from Leptolyngbya sp. SIO4C1, assembly GCA_010671975.1. Taxonomy (GTDB): domain Bacteria; phylum Cyanobacteriota; class Cyanobacteriia; order Phormidesmidales; family Phormidesmidaceae; genus SIO4C1. Next base: position 6,457 of record JAAHIA010000233.1, read on the forward strand.
CAATGCTGGCCAGTCGAGATATCTATGTCGGCCTCGAAGGCAGCCCGCAGATTGTCGACGGACAGCTGCGCTTTGATGAGACTGCTTTGCTCAAAGTCGGGCAGTTTTCAATACCGCTGCAGGAGGTCGCCAGCCGGTTTGGCCTCTCTCAGACAGAGCTAGAGCAGCAGCTGACCGCAGCGCTGGCACAGCAAGGCATTTCCTTAGAGGAGCTGCAGATAGAAAACGGACAGCTGATTTTTGACAGCGCTGCTCAGTAGGCTGAGGGCTGACCAGATAAACCGTTAGGACATCCCTAGCCGATACCGTAGTAGTCTCGATACCAGTCCACAAACTTGCCAATGCCTACCGCCAGCGGCGTGCTGGGCTTAAACCCAACGTCGGCCATCAGGTCGTCTACGTCGGCAAAGGTGGCAGCGACATCGCCCGGCTGCATCGGCATCATGATTTTTTCAGCGGTTTTGCCCAGCGCCTGCTCGATAGTTTCAATGAAGGTCATCAGCTCTACCGGGCTGTGGTTGCCAATGTTGTAGACCTTATAGGGCGCTTGTGTATTAAATTCAGGACAGTCTAGCGGCTGAGGAATATGTCGCATCGTGCGCGCTACGCCTTCTACCACATCGTCAATATAGGTAAAGTCGCGCTCCATTTTGCCGTGGTTATAAACCTGGATGGGCCGATCGTTGGCGATTGCATCGACAAACTTAAAGTAGGCCATGTCGGGTCGCCCCCAGGGGCCATAGACTGTGAAAAAGCGCAGCCCGGTTGTCGGCAGATTATAAAGATGACTGTAGGCATGCGCCATCAGCTCGTTTGCTTTTTTGGTAGCGGCATACAGTGAGACCGGATGATCTACGCTGTCGGCCACTGAAAAAGGAATTTGACGGTTGGCCCCATAGACTGAGCTAGACGAAGCATAGACCAGATGCGGCACCTGGGTATGACGGCAGCCTTCTAAGATATTGACAAAGCCAATCAGGTTGCTGTCGGCATAGGCATGTGGGTTTTTGAGCGAATAGCGCACACCGGCCTGAGCAGCCAAATGCACCACGCAGTCAAACGCCTGCGTTTGAAAGAGACGCTCCATGCCGGCACGGTCAGCTAGGTCAAGCTGCTCAAAGGTAAAATTTGCCGCCTGATCGAACTGCGCTAGCCGATCTTTCTTAAGCGAGACATCATAATAGTCGTTGAGATTATCAATGCCGTAGACGCTGTCGCCGTCTGCCAGCAATCGCTGCGCTAAGAAGAAGCCGACAAAGCCAGCAACCCCTGTCACCAATACATTCATTACTTACCGCTCCGCTCGTCTACAGCCGCCGGTCATCCTCAGCCGCATGGGTTGGATAAAATATTCCCCACTATAGCGGCGCAGTTCTAGATAAAGCTGACTAATTCCAGCAGGTTCATCAACTTTTGA
>JAAHIA010000234.1 GCA_010671975.1 Leptolyngbya sp. SIO4C1
ATAAAAAGACCAAACTCTATCTATTTCCTGATCAACCCGATACACTTACTCAATTTCGGGAACTGATAGCTGGCACCCTCAAGAAGTTGCATTTTTCATAGGAGTATCAAGATGTCCGATATAAATAGTCCGGAAAGTCTGCTTGCAGGACGCCTTTGCAAACGCCAGATATTGCGATCGCGCTAGCTCGCCGGCTCAGAATCCTGAGTCGGAATAGCTCAGATCTTGCACCATAGTCTCTAAGCTTCACTGTGTCGGGGTTGTATGAGAATGTCAAAGCCAAATTGAGTAGCAATATGGCTATTGTCGTGAATCAGACGCTGCACCTGCAGCCAGACTACGTTGGGCAGTAACTTCTCACGAGCCAACCGACAGGTCTGCTTCCAGTCGAGGACAGGTGGCCAAGCCCATCGGTCTATCCAGTGTGCCAGTAGATAGGCAATCAAGGACAGCAGGAGCTTGGGCGTCCAGAAATAGACCCAATATCGCCTGTAGGCTCGCTTTTTGATACGCACTAGGCATCAGGCAGACAAGGCTATACACTAGCCCTTGGGCGTGTTTGAGGATGGTTGGCATAACCGTCTCTAGTTTTTGGTTACGCCCTTTTTCCCAGCTTTTTGACTCCTAAGACAACCCTCAATCTCAAAGGTGCAAGATCTCAGAGTAAGCCATTGATGACCGGTAGGCCAGGCGAGGTGATGGTGATTACGACGAAAAGTTTTTTAGCAGAGTAAGAGGTTTTTCAAAGTCTCCCAGGATTGGGGGATTTAGGAGGTCATTAGTAGAAGTATCTTTTGACTGGAGTTGGCTAAACAGCGAGAGGGGTTGCTCAGGGCTCCTCCGAGAGCCCTTTTATAAGAGAGCATCTAAGCTATCTCAAATCGCAAACTGGGGTTTCCCCACTGGCAAGGGCGTTCCGCCGCCCTCGACCCACGGAGTGTCATGTGCTGGCTGATAGCAAAAATCTTGCACTATGCCGGTGGGTGGTTTTATTTTTTCCGTACCCGGAAAAAATAAAAAAAGTAGGTTGTTGAGTTCGATGTCAGACTAAGCCGTATCTAAAGCTAAGCACAATCGGCCACTGTCCACAGCGCGAACGCGCGTGTCCCCATCAGCACGCCAAATCCGTACCTTATGCTATCAGCGACAACTCTCTTGTCGGGATTATTAAGGCGGCGCAATCGGCAGGGGTGCGGGGCGCGCCGGTGCGCCCTGCGCAGAATACTCATCGTTTAACCCAAATATTCGCCTTATTTGCCCCAAACACCCCCCTCACCCAACAACAATTGCCTCTGCACCATCCAAACCCCACCCACACAAACCGCACTGCTCCAAAAAATCACAGCGGTTGCCGCCTGCCCTCGCAGCACACAAACCCCGCCGCCCAAAAACAGCGCGATCGCAGCCCCACTCGCCACCCGCACCATCGTCTGCATGATGCGAGTCATCGTTGCCAAGCGAGCCGCCACATCTTCGCCGGCTTGCAACTGCAGCGACTGCTCAACCGCTGCTTGAAAAGAGGCCACCTTACCCAGCTCAACCTGATAATAGGTCCCCAACTCAGCATCTCTTAGCGCCGGGTCTGACCGCAGCCCAAACTGCTTAGCCAATGCGATCGCTTCTCGCACCTGACGCTTGGTGGCGACCGGCCTAAACGTCTCAAACAGCGACTCGCGATAAACGCCCGTCGTTGCCATCTCTAGGATGCGCTGACTAAGCTCGGTTACCGAAAGCTGAGCAGAAAGGGCACTCATAGCGGTTCAGTAAGCATGTACTACTTTAGGCTATCGCGATTAGGATGACTCAACTATAAAGATAAGCAGCAACCTGCAAAAAGGCGCAATCTTGCGATCGCGCCTCTCAATTAAACAGGCTAATTAAACCGGCTAGCGCCTACATCATGCCGGGCATGCCCATGCCGCCCATACCGCCCATGCCGCCCATACCGCCCATGCCGCCCATGCCGCCCATGCCGCCATCGGGCATCGGTGCTTCGGGTTCAGGCTTCTCAACGACGAGCGCTTCTGTGGTTAGGACCATGCCTGCAACAGAAGCCGCATCCTGCAGCGCTGAGCGAACCACCTTAGCCGGGTCAATAATGCCGCTAGCGAGCAGGTCTTCAATCTGACCGGTGAGCGCGTTGTAGCCGTAAGAAAAGTCAGCATCGCGCACTTTCTCAACAATCACAGCCCCTTCCATGCCGGCATTGTCAGCAATCTGACGCAGCGGTGCTTCCACTGCGCGAACAACGATGTCGACGCCGGTCTTCTCTTCGTCAGAAAGGGTAGCCTTCAAGCTATCTAGCTTTTTCGCCAGATGCAGCAGGGTGACGCCGCCGCCGGGCACGATGCCTTCATCCACCGCTGCTTTAGTAGCGCTGAGGGCATCTTCGATCCGCAGCTTGCGATCTTTTAGCTCAGTCTCAGTCGCAGCGCCGACTTTGATAACTGCGACGCCGCCGGCCAGCTTAGCTAGGCGCTCAGACAGCTTCTCCTTATCGTAGTCAGAGTCGGTGCGCTCTAGCTCCTGCCGGATCTGCGCAATCCGCTGGTCGAGGTCGGTACGATTGCCAGCATCGGCAACTAGCGTAGTGGTGTCTTTGGTGATGGTCACCTTGCGGGCGGTGCCCAGCATGTCTAGCGTGGCCATCTCTAGGCTAAGGCCAATGTCTTCGGAGATGACCTGACCGCCGGTGAGGACGGCAATGTCTTGCAGCATCGCCTTGCGCCGCTCACCAAAGCCAGGCGCTTTTACCGCAACGGCATTCAGCACGCCCCGTGCCTTGTTGACGACCAGCGTAGCCAGCGCTTCACCCTCAATGTCTTCAGCAATCACTAGCAGCGGCTGACCCTCGCGGGCAATCTTCTCCAGCACGCCCAGCAGGTCTTGAATTGAGCCAATCTTTTTGTCAGTAATCAGCACCCGAGCGCTCTCTAGCTCGGTGATCATCCGCTCTTGGTCGGTCACAAAGTAGGGCGACAGGTAGCCGCGATCGATCTGCATCCCTTCGACCACATCTAGCTCGGTCGTCAGCGACTTGGATTCCTCAACCGTGATCACGCCGTCTTTGGTGACCTTGTCCATCGCTTCGGCAATCATGCTGCCGATAGTCTCATCGCTGCCGGCAGACACCGTTGCTACCTTGGCAATGTCGTTACCCTCAATCGGCTTAGCCACAGCCGCAATCTCATCGACCAGCTGCTTAACTGCTTTCTCGATGCCGCGTCGCAGGCTCACCGGATTGGCCCCGGCTGCTACGTTCTTCAACCCTTCGCGAATCATCGCCTGAGCCAGCACCGTCGCCGTGGTCGTGCCGTCGCCTGCTAAATCTTTAGTTTTAGAGGCCACTTCTTGAATCAGCCGCGCTCCGGTATTCTCGTAAGGGTCAGACAGCTCAATTTCTTTAGCAATTGTGATACCGTCATTGACAATCTGCGGCGCGCCAAATTTCTTTTCCAAAACTACGTTACGCCCTTTTGGACCTAGCGTAATTTTGACCGCATCGGCCAGCGCATTCACGCCCCGCTCCAGGGCCTGACGCGACTTCTCATCAAATACAACCAGTTTCGCCATATCCAGCTCGTTTAGCTCTGCAATCAAAAACTAGCACTCTATCGCTCAGAGTGCTAATTAAGAGTAGCGCTGTCTGAGCGCCGGCTGAAGTCGTGATGACCGATCCTTACTCTAAAATCAGATCATGGCTACTTTTTTACGTCCGCTTAGCTACCAACATCAGTGGCTCTACGATGCGATTTCGCGCACGGCGGCGCTCAGCGTGGGGGGAGAGGCGCGGTTTCGGCAGCTGGCGCTAGAGGGGCTCGAGATTGGGCCGCAGACGCGAGTTTTGGATCTGTGCTGCGGCAGCGGTCAGGCGACGCAGGTGCTAGCGGCGCGATCGCAGCGGGTGACGGGGCTTGATGCTTCACCGAAATCTATTGAGCGGGCGCGTCAGAACGTGCCGCAGGCAAGCTACGTGCAGGGCTGGGCGGAGGATATGCCGCTCTCAGACGGGCAGTTTGATCTGGTGCATACCAGTGCGGCGCTGCATGAGATGACGCCACAGCAGCTGGCGGAAATCTTGCGGGAGGTCTATCGGGTGCTAAAGCCGGGCGGCCTGTTTGTGATGGTAGATTTTCATCGACCGCACAATCCGCTATTCTGGCCGGGCCTGGCGCTATTTCTCTGGCTGTTTGAGACGGAGACGGCCTGGCAGCTGCTCAAGGCGGATTTGCCACAAAATCTGAAGGCGGCCGGCTTTCGGGTGCAGACATCGGCGCTGCACGCGGGCGGCAGTCTGCAGGTGATTCAGGCGAAAAAATGGAGTTTAGCAGGATGAGCAAGTGTAATGGCGTTTGAGCAGACACTGGCTGAGTATCAGGCGTTTCCGCAGCAGTTTCGCAGCCTCATGCTGAGCACGGTCAGTGCGGACGGCTCGCCCCACGCTAGCTACGCGCCGTTCGTGGTCGATGCTGAGCGCAACTTCTATATCTATGTCAGCGGCCTGTCGGCCCATACGGCTAATCTGAAGCGATCGCAGCAGGTAAGCGTGCTGCTGATTGAAGACGAAGCGCAGACTCAGCAGGTGTTTGCCCGACGGCGGCTGAACTACCTCTGTGCGGCGACGGTGCTAGCGCGCGAGGGGACGGCCTGGGGGGCGATTGCCGATCGGTTTGAGGCTCGCTTTGGTGAGATCATTGCCATGCTCAAAACGCTGGCAGACTTTGAAATTTTTCAGCTGCAGCCGCGCTCGGGCCGCTTTATCGTTGGCTTTGGGGCGGCCTATCGGGTTGACCCGCAGGATCTAAGCCGGCTTTTGCCCATCAAAAAGGGGTAGTCAGCTCAGATTTTAGTCAAGATCCTCACAATTTCCTCATATTTTCCTCTTACTTTAGACAGTTGAGAATTCGATTCATATATGGTGTGTTCCCTTCGGCAGCCGTCGAAGGGATTTTCTTAGGAATTTTGAGCTTTGCGATCGCGAGAAGCTTTTGATGCTGTGACGAAGCAGCGGCTAGCAGTCTTTCGCCAGTACGCCGTTGAGAAAAATGTCTGCTAGCGTTTCGGCAAGCTCCTTCATATCTTGGGGAGAGCTGGCTTCGTCGGCGAGCGTTGTCTGACTAAAGCCGGCCACTGTGAACATGCCTAGGAAAATTCGCGCTACCACGCGAGGATTCATCTGCCGGTAGGTGCCGCGCGCCATAGCGGTCTCAAAGAAGGCCTCGGCTACGTCGGTCATTTTTGAAATCACCTCTGCCTGCACCCGCTCGCGCAGGTCGGGATGAAACTGCGCTTCCATAAAGCAGACGCGCAGCATGTCGGTATTGGCAGACAGGTTGAGCATGCGTCGGCGCATCACCTGAGCGACGGCTTTGTAGCTAGCCATTTCGCTCAGCTCAGTGAGCAGATCGGTGAGCAGCTCTACCCAGCCGCGCGTGGCGACCTCAACTAAGATGGCTTTCTTATTCTCAAAATGTCGAAACAGCGTGCCCTCAGCCACGCCTGCAGCCTGAGCCAAGTCGCGGGTGGTGGTACCGCCGTACCCTTGCTTGGCAAATAGGCGCTGAGCGGCCTTTAAGATTCGCTCTTGGGTATCATCTCGCTGCGATAGAGGACGACTGAGAAGTGGCATAGCTAGCTGATGAACGAAAGGGTACAGAAGTCGCTGAGCATTAGAGTCTGCGCCTGTAGCGTTATTCTCTATCGGGAATTCATTTCCTGAACATTTCGTTTACAGAAGATTACATATTTAGTAGCTGACGCTCAGGAAGGGCGGTTGCCTGCTAGCGGTTTTGAATCATCAGCCAGCTGCCTCCATTAATCAGCGCAGTCAGCACGGTGCCGACGACCAGACCGTTTAGGAGCGCTAGCTGCTTTTTGTAGGCTAAATATAGATAGACAGGTAAAAGGTAAACGATCTGACACAGTCCCGGCGCAAATAGAAACAGCAGCAGCCCCGTCCTCAGCCAGGTGAAGTTGAGCAGCTCAATCACAGAGATGAGCGTAAAGAAACAGAACAGCCAAAGTGTGAGATTGACCAGCAGCGTCAGACTGGCAGCAAGAAAGACTTTGAGAGAGGTGGGCATCTCACAGCTAGGGGCAACGGGTTTAGTCTAGAGTAGCGGATTTGGCTGGGCTTCGACTGTGCTCAACCCTGGAGAATGCTATTCGGATTTTGTAAAAAGCGGGATACTTTTGAGAAGTGCCCACTCCGGAGGTTTCGACGATGAAAGCGGTGGTGATGACTGCAGCAGGCGATGCCAGCGTTCTGACAGAAAGTGCGATCGCGCTGCCCGAGCTTCAGCAGGAGAGCGATCTGCTGATTCGTTTGAAGGTGGCTGGGGTCAATCCGGTGGATACCAAGATTCGGCAGCGCGGCCCTTTTGTTGAGGCGGCAGGCCCCACGGTTTTGGGCTGCGACGGGGCCGGCATTGTGGAGGCAGCAGGGTCCGGCGTGCGGCGCTTTAGCGTCGGCGATGCGGTCTATTTTTGCAGCGGCGGGCTGGGTGGCCCGACCGGTAACTATGCGGAATACGTGGTGGTGGATGAGCGCTATGTGGCGGCTAAACCAGCGCCGCTGAGCTTCGTTGAGGCGGCGGCGGCCCCGCTGGTTTTGATCACCGCCTGGGAGGCGCTAGCCGATCGGGCGCGGCTGATTGCGGGGCAGCGACTGCTAATTCACGGCGGCGCGGGCGGCGTTGGTCACGTGGCGATTCAGCTAGCCAAGCTGGTAGGGGCGTCGGTGTGTACCACAGTGAGCTCAGAGGCAAAGGCAAACTTTGTCAGCCAGCTTGGGGCCGATCACTGCATCTACTATCCGCGCATTGATTTTGTGGCGGCGGTGCTGAACTGGACCAGCGGTGCCGGCGTTGATACGGCCTTAGATCTTGTCGGTGAGCCGGTGCTATCGCGAACGTTTGAAGCAGTGAAGGTCTATGGTGACGTGGTGTCGGTGCTGTCGCCCACGGCTGAGACCGATTGGCAGGTTGCGCGATCGCGCAACCTGCGGTTTGGCTACGAGCTGATGCTGACGCCGCAGCTGCAGCACCTAGAAGACGCCCGCCGCTACCAGACTAAAATTTTGGAGCAGTGTGCCCGCCGAATAGAGGCCGGTCAGCTGAAGATTCACGTTGATCAGGTGTTTCCCCTAGCGGCGGCAGCAGAGGCCCATCGGCAGGTTGAGCAGATTAGCGGCCTCGGCAAAGTGGTTTTAGAGATCGAGTAGATGGTCGCTGGAGTCGCCCAGCGGCGCATGACGTTATCTTGCAAACTTCGGGGGAACTAGAAGCGAATTTATACAATGAAGCAAAATGCTGAGCGCTATGAGCCCTTTGCGCTCGGCTAGCCGCTGCGAATATAGCCGTGGCTGTCGGATTTGGGAGCGCCATGCTGGATATTTTAAGCGAACTAGAGCAGCTCAGCTTAACCTTGGATTTTCTTACCAGAGCTGAAGCGCAGCAGGTGATTGAGGTGGTAAATGACAGAATTCGCGATAATCTGAATGCACATATTATTGACGTACTGTGGAAAGAAGAAGGCCGCTTTAGCGATATCCTCAAACCCTTTACCAGTCTTAATATCAGCCGCCGGGATACGCTTAAACCCTTTGAAGTGAGAAAAGACTCTACCGGCATTTGGCCTTGGATCTATCACCATCGAGAGGCGGTTTGGTTAGAAAATATTCGCTCTCAAGATTTGTCTCAGCCGTTGGAGAACTTGGCAACAGGTGAGCCAATTGATTCGAGCAGTTTAGACTTCTTCAAGGACACGGACTCCATTATGGCGGTACCGCTTTTCTTTCGAGAGGCGC
>JAAHIA010000235.1 GCA_010671975.1 Leptolyngbya sp. SIO4C1
CGTGCAGGACGCCGGAAATGTCGTCCGGGTCCGACCGATAGACCGGGATGCGTGATCGGCAGTTTTACGGGCAACAACAGCAGCCGTAGCAGCTGTTTCAGTTGTTTCAATGGCAAGAGAACAATTGATATAGCTCAATTTCACAGTGTTTGCTCGGATGGCTAAGAGATTGTTGGCTGACTAAGCTTGGGAATATCCAGCGTTATTGATAAGAGCCCGCTGACTGTAGTTCTCCTGCCGTCAGAGTGTTTCACTATCAATTGCTGGACCGGGGGTTTCAGTTTCGAAAAGAGAATGGTGATGTCTAATTCACGTAGTCAAGACTGTGTATTTTCAGGGTTTCATGCGCTATCCGAACCCATCCGCCTGCAGGTGCTTGAGCTTTTGCGCGAGGGTGAGTTCTGCGTCGGCGACATGTGCGAACGTTTGAGCATTGCTCAGTCCAAACTTTCATTTCACCTTAAAACGCTTAAGCAGGCAGGCCTCGTCAGAGCTCGCCAGCAAGGCCGATGGATGTATTACAGCCTAAATCCTGAGCAGTTCAGTGTACTCGAAAGCTATTTGTCAGACTATTGACTCAAGTCGGGTACATCGACAATTGAATAAGCCCAATCAAACCTTTAACGGCTCAGCCAGATTCTAGGCTGAGCCGCGCTTGCGGTAGCCAACGCTCAGTCTCAAATTTACGAGCAAGAGAGGGCAGAAGACGCAGAGATTGTCAACAAAACTCTCCGCGTCTCCCCTGCTCCCCTTCGCCTCAGCCAACGTAGCCCTACTGCAGCAGCTTTAAGATTTCGGCCGCCACCGCCAGGCTATCTTCAAACAAAACGTCTTCGCCCCAGCGCTGCAGCTGCTGCTCTAAGAGCAGATCGGCACTTTGATCAGAAAGCGCCGTCACTTCTTGAATATAGCAGCTCTGAGCGCCGCCGCCTGACTCCATCCGCATACAGCCGGCTGTTTCAGAGCAGAGAATGGTGCAGCAGTTGGCTTCTAAGTTGGTCGATGACAGTCGCAGGCCGGTCAAATCGCCAAGCACCTCGCCCCAGTCTGCAACCGGTACAGCGGCCAGCTCGACCTCAACCTCGCGACCATCGCTGCCAGTGAAGGTAATTCGCCGCAGATCGTAGTCGCCGCCCTCGTGCTGATAGCTAACTGGACGCCATTCTAAGCGGCCCGCAATCCAACCAAGATAGAGCAGCGCCTGCGCCGGGTTGCCCTTCTCATAGTCAATCTCCATGCGGTCGAGCTCCAGCAGCGCCATGCGTCGCTCTGGCGGGTCAAAGGCAGCAGCGCTCAGCTCCTGCCAGGGTGCTAGCCGATACCAGTTCAGATCGGCGATCTTGCCGCCGCCGTCGACCAGCGCCTGAATCTTGTGCAGCTCTGATTCTGGATCTCCGTAGTAGCTAGAATCGAGAATGATGCAGCTGCTAATTTCAGACATCGACTGGAACAGCACCTGCTCGGGGTTGGGCGTGGCTTTCCACCAAACAAACTTAGGCAGCTCTTGGATGATTAAAGAATTCACCAGGTCGCCAACCCGGTCTAAGGCTCGCTTGGTACCACGCAGGGTAATGTACTCGCAGCAAACTAAGTTGCTATTGCTCTTCTGTACCGGGCAGTAGGCCGAGACTTGAGCAGTGACACCCTCATCGTCGCTGTCGAAGGTAGGGCAGAGCGTAATCACCCGGCAAGGGTTCTGGGCGGCTAGCGACTCGCTCAGGTTGAAGCCGCGAATGTCAGGGTTAGAAAACCGGCGCTGGGCTGGCGTTAGCGCCCGATACTCCTGCCGCAGCCGCTCCAGCGTATGGCTGTCTACTCGCCCAGTGACGCGCAAATCATAGCCTAGCTGCGCTTGAGAGATCGCTGCCTTTGTGTCCTCGCCGTGGCGACCGTCGATGGAGCCTTTGTAGAAGCCTAGAGCGGCTAAAAGCTGCTGGATTTCCTCAGGCTCATAAATGACGACACTGAAGGTCGTGGCTCGAGTGGCAACCGGCGCGACGCCACCGTCGCTCTGAGTGCGCCAGATATCGCGCAGCTCAGCTTCAATTTCATCGAGAGAAATATCTTTGGGTTTTTGGAGTGCAACGAGCGGAGTAACCATAGGAGTCAAGGAGAAAGAAAGTGAGAGAGGGCAAATTTTTACAGGCGACGCCAGCGGCGGCCAACGCGATTGAGCAGAAACTCGGCCTCGACCGGTTCCCAAGTGCCAGCTTCATACAGCGGAATCTGCTTTGGATCGACCGGTGCATCCCAGGCTTCTAGCAGCGGCGTAAAGACGCGCCAGCTTTCTTCCACTTCATCACCGCGCGTAAAGAGCGTCTGATCGCCTAGCATAGCGTCAACCAGCAAACGCGCATAGGCGTCTGTCGTGGCGCGACCAAAGGCAGCATCGTAGCGGAAATCCATATCGACAGAGCGCGTCCGCAGCGAGTTGCCTGGCGTTTTGACCTCAAACCGCATGGAGATGCCCTCGTCTGGCTGAATCCGAATCGCCAAGATATTGCGGTTCATCTGCTTAGCTGCCGATTGAAACATCAGGTGCGGCACCGACTTAAAATGCACCGAAATGTCGGTCACCTTCTTCGGCATCCGTTTGCCCGTGCGCAGGTAAAAGGGCACGCCCTGCCAGCGCCAGTTGTTAACTCGTAGCTCAACAGCAGCAAAGGTGTGATTGGTAGACTCTTCGCTGACGCCTTCTTCCTGCCGATAGCCGGGCACCTGCCGACCCTTCATCCAGCCAGCCGCATACTGCCCTCGCACGGCGCACTGTTCCACGTTGATGGGGTCAGCCAGCTGCGTTGCCTGCAGCACCTTTACCTTCTCGTTACGAATGCTGTTAGCTTCTAGCGAGTTGGGCGGCTCCATCGCCGTGAGGCAAAATAGCTGCATCAGATGGTTTTGCATCATGTCGCGCAGCGCCCCAGCCGTCTCATAGTAGCCGGCGCGGCCTTCTAGCCCCACGGTCTCAGCCACTGTGATCTGCACGTGATCGACAAACTGCCGATTCCACAGCGGCTCAAAGATAGCGTTGGCGAAGCGAAAAACCATCAGGTTTTGAACGGTTTCTTTGCCCAGGTAGTGATCGATGCGATAGATCTGCTTTTCGTTTGTGACCGCCTTGACCTGACGGTTGAGCACCTGTGCAGAAGACAAATCGCGACCAAACGGTTTCTCAATGATCAGGCGCTGCTTGTCTGGATTGTCAAGCATGCCAGCGGCCCCTAGCTGCTGCGAAGCCTCTGCAAAAAATCGCGGCGCAACTGAGAGATAGAATACTCGATTGCCGCGCGTTCCTCGCTTTTCATCTAGCTCGGATAGAAAGGCCTTGAGCTTTTGGTAGCTCTCTGGCTTATCAATGTCGCCAGGACAGTAGAACAGGCCTTGCGAAAAGCTGTCCCAAACCATTGGGTTGGTAATGCCGCCGCCAAATTCTTCAATGCCCTGATGCAGGTGATCGCGGAAATAATCGTGGCTCCAATCGCGGCGGGAAACGCCTACAATCGTGAGCTCCGGCGGCAGCCGTCGCTCTAGCCGCATCTTATAAAGCGAGGGTACTAGCTTGCGCTGCGTCAGATCGCCAGAGGCACCAAAGATTACCAAAATCTGCGGTTCTGGAATCCGATCTTGCTGCAGCCCTACGCGCAGCGGATTTTCGAGCAAAGAAATCATAGGCGGTCAGGGAAAAGTGTTCCAAATAATCGCTAGCGGGCAGTCTGGAGAGGGTTGTCAAAGGCTATGCTCAGCGTTCAATACCCCTCTAAAATCTACAGTCTAAAATCCACAATCACTCAGGCTGGCGATAGCTGCTTTACCTTCATCACCAGTGAATCCATCAGCTGGTCAAAGGGCTGAATGAACTTATCAATACCCTCGCTCAGCAGCTCATCCATCACCTGGTCTAGATTAATGCCTAATTCGGGTAAAGACTGAATTAAGACATACGCTTCGTCGACGTTTTGCTCGATCCGGCTGTCGACATCGCAGTGATCGGCGCAGGCTTCAATGGTACTGGGCGGCAGCGTATTGACGGTGTCGGAGCCAATTAGCTCATCGACGTACATGACGTCGCTGTAGTTTGGGTTTTTAGTGCTGGTGCTGGCCCAGAGCAGCCGCTGGACGGTTGCGCCTTTTTCAGCCAGCGCCTGCCAGCGATCGCTTTGAATAATTTCTTTGTATTCCTGATAGGCCAGCTTGGCATTGGCGATCGCCACCTTGCCTTTGACGGCTTCTAGCCGAGCCCGGCGCTCAGCATCGTCTGTCTGGGCAATCAGCTCATCGACCCGGTCATCGACTTTAGTGTCAATCCGACTGAGGAAGAAGCTAGCCACTGAAGCAATCTGACTAATATCTTCGCCGTCAGCCACGCGCGCTTCAAGACCGCGAATGTAGGCCCAGGCTGTCTCAACATAGCTGTGCACGGCAAACAGCAGCGTTACGTTGACGCTGATCCCAGCGCGAATGGCTTGCTCAACGGCTTTGAGGCCAATCGACGTGCCGGGAATTTTGATCATCAGGTTGGGTCGATCGATCGCTGCCTTATAGCGCTTGGCCTCCTGCAGCGTTGCTTCGGCATTGTGGGCCAAGCTAGGCGGCACCTCTAGACTGACGTAGCCATCCTTGCCCTGGGTCTCTTGGTAGACCGGCATGAGGACATCGCAAGCGCGTCGAATGTCTTCAAACACCAGCGACTCGTAAATTTCTTCGACCGATTTGCCGGCGCGAATGCCAGCTTCAATGTCGCTGTCATAGACGGCATTGCCTGCGATCGCCTTCTGAAAAATCGCCGGGTTTGAGGTGATCCCGTGCACGTCACGACGCTCAATCAGCTGCTGTAGCTCGCCGGCATTGAGCAAATCGCGGCTGAGGTTATCCATCCAAACGCTCTGACCGTAGTCTTTGAGGTGCAAAATTGGGCTGTCTGTCACAGTAGTCATGCTTAATTCTCCTGTGGGTATCTCTGTGTCTCGCGTGCAAACTTGAATTCAGTTAGCGCAGCGCGGCAGCGCGTTCGCGCTCCTCTTCTTGAATGAACGATTCGACCAGCGCCACGTTTTCACGGCTGCCAATGATCAGCGGCGTGCGCTGGTGCAGCGCCTGTGGCTCGACGTCTAAAACTTGCTGCGCGCCGGTGCTGGCCTGTCCGCCTGCCTGCTCGGCCAGAAACGCCAGCGGTGCCGACTCATACAGCAGCCGCAGCTTGCCGTCTGGCTTTTTCACCGTACCGGGATAGAGAAAGACGCCACCCTGCAGCAAAATGCGATGGAAATCACCTACTAGCGCCCCGCTATAGCGCGCCGTATAGCCTTCGTGACGATGCATATAGCGGATATAGTCGCGCAGAGAGTCTTCCCACTGCCAAAAATTGCCTTCATTGACGCTGTAGACTGGCCCGTGCGGCGGAATTTGAATATTGGCCTGCGCCAGAATAAACTCGCCCAGGCTAGGATCGAGCACAAAAGCGTGGACGCCGCGCCCGAGCGAGTAGACCAGCACGGTACTGGGGCCGTAGAGAATATAGCCAGCCGCTAGCTGGTTGCGACCGTTCTGCAGCAGATCTTCACCGGTTTCAGCATCGTCGCTGCCCTGCTGCTGGCGAATAGCAAAGATTGACCCGACATTGAGGTTAATGTCAACGTTGGACGAGCCGTCGATGGGATCGTACAGCAGCGTGTAGCGCCCGAGCGGACAGTTTTCTGGAATATAGTAGGGCTTTTCCATCTCTTCTGACGCCAGGCGACAGACCAAGCCGCTCTGCTTGAAGACGGAAATAAAAACGTCGTTAGCATAGACGTCCATCTTTTTCACGTCTTCGCCCTGCACGTTCTGCTCACCCGTAAAGCCAAGGGCCGCCTCAACTAGCCCGGCGCGCGACAGCCGTCGAGCAATGATTTTGCCGGCCAATGCAATCCGGTTCATCAGCGCACTGAGATCTTGCGCCTCGGGGCCAAAGCTTTGCAGCTGCTGCAAAACATGGCGTGATAACGTCATCGAGTCGCGGTCTAGCGTTCCTTCATGTGAGGGACGATAGCTGCTGTCTACCATAGAGATTCCCTGCCTAGCTGGCACTGCTAAATAACGCCTTCGTGTTTGCAAGCGTCACTCCCTATGGTAAGAAGAGTTTCTGAGACTGTGGTGAACCTTTAGATGAACTATAGAAACCGCTGAGAATTTTTATTTTCGCAGTGGAAAATCATGAGCCTATTTTGGCTTAAGGCTGTCCGCAGCTTTACTCTAGCTTTGCTCCTATTCATCGATCGCAGCTTCGCCTGCGTCAGGTTCACGCCCTCTGTCAATCTTCCAATGCCTAGCACCACTGCCGGACGGAAAGGGTTCTATAAGGTCTAGATGAATAAAGAGAATCTTTGAATCTACTGTGTGGCAGCCAATGCCTCCACGCCACCAATCTAATTTTGTGAAAATTTCTGAGCAGGTGTAGGTTCCTGCCTCCAATTGAATATCAGCTGCTTTTCCTTCCACATGTGCGCTAGCACCGCTGCCGCCAACTCGGCGATTGATCTCGGGTGGACGATACCAGCTAGTAACGGTAATGGGTACTCCTAGCTGTGCCTCTACTTTTTCTAACTGTTCAGCTAGAGTCTTGATACTCTCTACAAAAGAAACGCTATTAGGCATTCTTTCACCATTCTTCAGAGCCATACTCCAGGTAAATTTTCCCCCTTTGCCAGTGATTGGTTCGTCTAAATTTAATCCGTCAGTCAAGCTGAAGCTAGCAGGAAACCGAGTGCTGTCGTTGTATAGGAAAAAAGATTCAATCGCGACCCCATCTAAATTTGCGCCAGTCAGGTTGGCACCTTGAAACTTAGCAAATGAAATATTGGCTTCCTTCAGATCAGCGCCTGTGAGATTAGCGCCAGAAAAATCAGTTTCGGATAAGTTTGCTGAGCTTAAATCGATCCCTGTAAGATTAGCGTTTGAAAAATCAAGCGCTTCCAGAGACGCTCCTTGCAGACGCTTTTCGTGCTGTAAGTCTGATCCGGCAAGAGATCTTAAGCTAATAGCGCCAGCGTTTGCAAGCACACCCTGAGTCTTCTCATCATAGAAAGCACCTTCGAAGTTAGCCGTTGTGACATTTTTAGCCTGTGATAAATCTGCTCCTCGCAAGTTCGCCTTATAGAAGCGTACCTCATGCAGATTAGCGCCTTGCAGATTAGCGTTCGCTAGATTTGCATAGCTCAAGTCAGCTCCGGTTAAATCAGCTTGCTTCAAAATCGCGCTTCTCAGATTAGCACCTTGTAGTTTGAGCTCTGCTAAATATGCATTTCCCAAATTAACGCCAGATAGGCTGACGCCGTCTCTGCTAAGCGTTTGTAGTGCATCTAGCCGCCCGCCGCTGCCGCTTTGACCAATGGCTGAGTTGATCACCTGCCAGGCTTCATAATGGGCTTCTCGGCGGGCGAGTTCTTCGCGTTCTCTGACTTTTGCTGGATCATACTGAGAAATAAAGGTAATCAGACCAATAATGATTGTGATTTTACTGGCGTAGTCAAGAAATTTTAGAAAGTCCCACTTTTCCAACCAATAGTTAATTTCTTCAAAGCCACTTTCAATCCAAACCAGTGGTTTTGAAAATCGCCAGCGCTGCCAGCGCGATTTTTCTTCTTCGGCATATACCTGCAGCAGCGTACGGCAGTCTTCTGTTGAAAAACCGGTGCGTTCAGACAGTCGGATTGTGGCTAGCTCTTTTTCAATAGCACTGTCAATCTCTAATATGTGCCTAAGATCGCTGCTAAGCGCTTCAATTTCTTCTCTAGAAACGTTGAGGGTGCTGCTTTTTA
>JAAHIA010000236.1 GCA_010671975.1 Leptolyngbya sp. SIO4C1
CATGGCGCGTGACTACACGACGATGGCATAGGGCGGCAGCGCATACATGTGCTGTGCGACCAGAGAAGTGACTACGCCCAAACAGGCCAGCGCTAGCGCCAGCTGAAAGTGCAGCGAGTTGTTCAAGGTGTCATAGAGACCCTTGTGACCCGCACCTAGCTTGCCGCTCGGCGGACGATGCGCTTCTAGAATCTGTTTGATGCTGTGACCAATGCCAAAGTTGGTCCGATACATGTGACCGGCAATGATAAAGATCACCGCAATGGCCAGATGGTGGTGCGCCATATCGGTCAGCCAGAGCGACTCCGTCTGAGGATGGAAGCCGCCGAGGAACGTCAGGATGGCGGTACCAGCGCCTTCGGAAGTCCCGAAGACGTGACTAGCCGTATCTGCGTTCTGAGCGTATACGCCCCAGTTACCGGTGAAGAACGGCGCTAAACCAGCCGGGTGCGGCGTCACCGATAGGAAGTTATCCCAACCCACGTGCTGTCCCCGAGATTCGGGAATTGCCACGTGTACCAGGTGACCTGTCCAAGCCAAGGAGCTAACCCCAAACAAACCAGCCAGGTGGTGGTTCAGGCGAGATTCCGCATTTTTGAACCACGATAGGCTGGGCCGGAACTTCGGCTGCAGGTGCAGCCAGCCGGCAAACAGGAAGACCGCTGAGAGAATCAGCAGAAAGACCGCACCCATATACAGATCGCTATTGGTGCGCATACCAATGGTGTACCACCAGTGGTAAACCCCAGAGAACGCAATGTTCACAGGGCTAGAAGAGCCCGCTTGGCTGAACGCATCTACTGCCGGACTGCCAAAGTGGGGGTCCCAAATCGCATGGGCGATGGGACGAATGTTGAGCGGATCTTTGATCCACTGCTCGAAGTTTCCTTGCCAAGCGACGTGGAACAGGTTGCCGGACACCCAGAGGAAGATGATTGCCAAATGGCCAAAGTGAGAAGCAAAAATCTTTTGATAAAGATTTTCCTCCGTCATGCCATCGTGACTTTCAAAGTCATGAGCTGTGGCAATCCCGTACCAGATCCGCCGAGTGGTCGGATCTTGCGCCAAATCTTGGCTAAATTTCGGGAATTTAGTTGCCATACGTGTCTATGAGTCCTCCGCGCTCTTATCCTACTGCAATTATTCGAGCCAGGAAGAACGCCCAAGTGGTCGCAATTCCGCCCAAAAGGTAGTGAGCAACGCCGACCGCACGACCCTGAGTAATGCTCAGCGCGCGAGGCTGGATTGCCGGAGCAACTTTGAGCTTGTTGTGAGCCCAGACAATAGACTCAATCAGCTCTTGCCAGTAGCCGCGACCGCTGAATAGGAACATCAGGCTGAACGCCCAGACAAAGTGTGCACCCAAGAACATCAAACCGTAGGCCGACAGCGCCGAACCGTAGGAATTGATCACCTGGGAAGCCTGAGCCCAGAGGAAGTCGCGTAGCCAACCGTTAATGGTCAGTGCGCTAGTAGCGAAGTTACCGCCAGTAATGTGGGAGACTGTCCCATTCGCTGACACCGTGCCCCATACATCGGACTGCATCTTCCAGCTGAAGTGGAAAATGACGATGGATAGAGCGTTGTACATCCAGAACAGACCTAGGAAAACATGGTCCCAAGCCGAAACTTGACAGGTACCGCCACGACCCGGGCCATCGCACGGGAAGCGGAAGCCTAGCTCGCCCTTATCTGGAATTAGACGAGAGTTACGCGCATACAGCACGCCTTTGAGCAGAATCAGCACCGTGACGTGAATGGTGAACGCATGAATGTGATGCACCATAAAGTCTGCTGTGCCTAGCGCAATCGGCATCATGGCGACCTTGCCACCGACTGCAACGATATCGCCGCCAAAGGCATAGCTAGCCGGCGCCAGGGCATTCGGGGCGGTGCTGCCAGCAGCAGCGGTGTGCAGCCCTTGAATCCACTGAGCAAAGATCGGCTGAAGCTGAATCGCGCTGTCAGAGAACATATCCTGAGGTCGACCCAATGCTCGCATTGTGTCGTTGTGGATATACAGACCAAAGCTGTGGAAGCCCAGGAAAATACATACCCAGTTCAGGTGGGAAATGATGGCATCGCGGACACGCAGAACCCGATCGAGCACGTTGTCAACATGCTGGGCCGGATCGTAGTCACGAATTAACGCGATCGCACCGTGTGCACCAGCACCCACAATCAGGAAGCCGCCAATCCACATATGGTGGGTGAACAGCGACAGCTGAGTGGGATAGTCGGTTGCAATATAGGGGTACGGCGGCATCGCATACATGTGCTGAGCCACGATAATTGAGACTGAACCACCGAGTGCCAGGTTGATCGCTAGCTGAGCATGCCAGGAAGTGGTCAAGAACTCATAGAGCCCTTCATGACCCTTGCCGCCAAACAGCAGCGGATCGCCTTGATGGTTGTTCAGAATTTCCTTGATGCTGTGACCAATCCCCCAGTTGGTGCGGTACATATGACCGGCCACCAGGAACATCACGGCAATGGCCAAGTGATGGTGTGCCGTATCTGTGAGCCACAGACCGCCCGTGACTGGGTTCAAACCACCTTTGAACGTCAAGAAGTCTGAATAGACTGCCCAATTCAGGGTGAAGAACGGCTTCAGTCCCTGAGCAAAGCTTGGGAACAGGTCAGCCATCAAACTCTTGTCTAGGATGAACTCGTGTGGCAGCGGAATATCCTGCGGAGCCACCCCAGCGTCCAGCAGCTTGTTGATCGGCAAAGACACGTGAATTTGGTGTCCTGCCCAAGCCAGTGAACCGAGGCCAAACAAACCAGCCAAGTGATGGTTCAACATCGACTCTACATTTTGGAACCACTCCAGCTTGGGAGCCCGTTTGTGGTAATGGAACCAGCCTGCAAACAGCATGAGACCGGCCATTACCAGGCCGCCAATAGCTGTGCAGTAAAGTTGGAAGCTGTTTGTAATCCCTGAAGCCCGCCACATCTGGAACAGACCAGATGTAATCTGAATTCCTTGAAAGCCGCCGCCGACATCAGCATTCAGGATTTCCTGACCAAAGATTGGCCAAACCACCTGAGCGCTGGGTTTAATGCCGGTTGGGTCGGACATCCAGGCTTCAAAGTTAGAAAAGCGAGCGCCATGGAAGTACATGCCACTCAGCCAGATGAATACGATGGCCAGATGACCAAAGTGCGCGCTAAAAATCTTGCGCGAAATATCTTCTAAGTCACTGGTATGACTGTCGAAATCGTGAGCGTCGGCGTGGAGGTTCCAAATCCAGGTCGTGGTTTTAGGACCTCGGGCCAGAGTGCGATCAAAGTGCCCCGGCTTAGCCCACTTCTCAAAAGAAGTAGGAACCGGATCCGTATCAACCGTCACCTTGACCTGTGCCTCCCGCTCGCGCGGGGTAGTTGTCAT
Organism: Leptolyngbya sp. SIO4C1; assembly: GCA_010671975.1. Lineage (GTDB taxonomy): Bacteria > Cyanobacteriota > Cyanobacteriia > Phormidesmidales > Phormidesmidaceae > SIO4C1. Next base: position 3,392 of record JAAHIA010000236.1, read on the forward strand.
GGAGACTCTCCTCTCTCTAGACAAAGAACGAACAATCCTTTATCCGAGCGTCAAGCCATCAAATTCAATAAAGTCAAATCCGCTACACAAATGAAATGTTCAGACTAAACTTTACGATCTCGGCGCAGGAATGCTCTTGAGCATTATAGTCTCGCATCCTGACGGAGTTTGAAGACAGTTAACAATAATTCAACCTGCGAGAATCCTGACGCTGCGAGGATTGCAAGCCGACACCATACACAAAATTGAAGTCAAGCAGTCCTGATATTAACAATTCTCAATATCTAAAGCGAAGCATCACAAATATGACGGTTTCGAAACCTTTATTTTGGGAAGTTGAATAACTTTTTCCTGAGTTAACAATAATTTTTTTCAATTGCTTTAGACGATCGCCGCTGCGATCGCAGTGACACGCCCAAGCTGCTGCGGTTCAGCGCTTAAAAATCCGACTTAACGGAACGCAATGCCAGCCTGTCAAATGGGTCCAAGAGTTCGGTATAGTCCGTTATACCGGCGGCAACGCTAAAGGGGCTGCAGGCGGGTAACTCAGCACATCTATGACAAAGCGAATGGGCATTTGGCTAAAGCGTTTGAGCATCATTTTGGCGATTGGCTTACTCGGCCTGAGCGCCGTTGGCTGTGGCAATCGTCCTTCAGCGCGCGATCGCGCACCTAGCGCCGTCTCTCAGCCGGCCGCGCGGCCGGCCCGCCAGCTTCAAACTGCTGAGCCACCGCCAGTTCTAACCGAGTTAGCCAGCCAACTAGAGCAGTATCAGCCCCAGGTGACGATTTTGAGTCCTCAGCCTGACGAGGTCTTGCAGGATACCACCGCGCGCGTTCGGCTGCAGGTCAAAGATCTGCCCATCTATCAAGATGAAACTTGGGCGCTTGGGCCGCACCTGCATGTGATCTTGGACAATCAGCCCTACCAGCCAGTCTACGACCTGAACGAAGCGCTGGTTTTAGAAGATCTTGCGCCTGGCACCCATCTACTGCGCGTCTTTGCAGCGCGGCCGTGGCATGAGAGCTTTAAGAATGAAGGGGCCTACGTACAGCGCGTTTTTCACGTCCTTACCCGCACCGACGAAAATCTGCCCGTACCCGGCGAGCCGCTGCTGACCTATAGCCGACCTAGCGGCAGCTATGGCGCAGAGCCAATCATGTTGGATTTCTACCTGACCGACGCGCCGCTGCACATGATTGCTCGAGAAGATGCCAGCCTGCAAGACTGGCAGGTGCGCTACACCGTCAACGGCAGCAGCCGAACAGCGGATGCCTGGCAGCCAGTCTATCTCAGTGGCTTCAAGCCGGGTCGCAACTGGGTACAGCTAGAGCTGATCGATCCTGAAGGCGGTGCGATCGCCAATACTTTCAATAACACGGCTCGCCTGATCACCTATACGCCCGGCGGCGAAGACACCCTGTCGAAGCTGGTTCGAGGCGATCTGACCTTAGCTGAAGTCGGGACAATTGTTGACCCGAACTACGTCCCACCGCTGCCGCCTGAGCCGGCCGCAGAAGAACCTACAGAAAAACCTGCAGAGGAACCTGCAGAAGAACCTGCAGAGGAGCCTACAGAAAAACCTGCAGAGGAACCTGCAGAAGAACCTGCAGAGGAACCCACAGAAAAATCTACCGAGAAGCCTATAGAGAAACCCGTAGAGAAGTCTATAGAGAAACCCGCTGAATCAGCAATGCCCAAGCCGACAGCGCCCGCTGCAGCGCCTGCGCCGACAGCGACCGAAGCGCCCTCAGCGGAGCCCCCTTCACGCTCAGAGCCCGCAGCTAAAACGCTCGATGATAGCGCTGCCCCGCTGCCCGAAACAGCTGCTGAAACGACTGCGCCAGCCGCATCAGAGATTGCACCGCCAGCTGAGACAGAGCCGCCTGAAGCACCCTCTGCTCAGATAGACCTCGAAACCGAAATGCCTGCAGCTGAAACCATCGAAGCCCCTGAGGTCGAAGTTGAGAAAATAGAAGAAGACGTTGGGCCTAAAGCCGGAGCGCCCGATCTTTTACCGCTGACGGAGCCTGAGCCAGCGACCGAAGCGCCAGCAGCTCTCGACAAGGCGATAGAACCGTCAGGCTCACCGATGCCGGCTACAGAGATACCGACCGTGACAGCACCAGCGCCTGAGCACTCAGCCGAGCCATCCGCTACTGAAGCCTCACCGGCCACGCAGGCGGTTCGCAAGTTTTTTAATCGCTTCTACCAGCAACGACGGCCGAGCGCGCCGAGTGAAACAGCGCCTCTAGCGGCCCCAGAGGCTGCGCCAGAAGCTGCGACAGAGGCCGCACCAGAGCCCCAGCCAGAAACCGATCGCCTGACAGAGTCGGCCGAGGCGGCTATCGACTCCTTTACTGAGCTGAACCAGGCGGAATTTGATCTGCCTGAGGCCGCTGCGCCTAACATTGTCGATGTGGTGGAAGCCGAAGCCGAAGCCAACCAAGCAGCAGACTCTGATGCCGCAGCGCCGGCGGAAACCGCTGAGCCCAGCGCGGCTCCCTAGCCCATGCCCGTTCGAGCGCCTCAGCTGCCAGCCGATCTGCCCTGGCTAAATACGCCTGCTCCAGTTTCGCTGGCGGATCTGCGCGATCGCTTTGTGCTGCTCGATTTTTGGACCTACGGCTGCATTAACTGTCTAAATCTGCTGCCGACGCTGAAGCTGATTGAGCAAAAGTATGCAGCCCAGCTAACGGTCATTGGCGTCCATACGGGCAAGTTTGCCGCAGAGCAGCAGCCAGAGAATATTCGGTCGGCGCTGCTGAAATACGGCATTGGCCATCCAGTGATAGTCGATCGCGATCGCGCCATCTGGCAGGCCTATGCCATTAGAGCCTGGCCAACGCTGGTGCTGATCAATCCGCAAGGCTACATCGTCGAGCAGATTGTGGGAGAGCGCGATCGCGACTGGCTTGAGCGGACAGTTGGCCGCCATCTCCCTACGGCATCTAGTCAGCCGCTGGCAGCAGCGGTGAGTGAGCTATCCACACCGCTTGCCTTTCCTACTGGCCTGGCGATTGATCATGCCAATCGCCGGCTCTTTATTGCCGACACAGGCCACCATCGGATTGTAGTGACTAGCCTCAGCGGACAGCTGCAGACAATCATTGGCAGCGACAGCGCCGGGCTTCAAGACGGCGGTTTCACAGACAGTCAGTTTCAGCGACCGCAGGGTCTAGCCTGGGATGGTGAACGGCTCTATATTGCGGATACTGGCAATCACTGCGTTCGCGCAGCTGATTTTTTAACTGGGCAGGTCAGCACCGTTGCTGGCAGCGGTCAGCAGAGCCGCACTCTGTTTCCGCACTGCGGTATTGGCTCAGCGCTACCGCTCAACGCGCCCTGGGGCTTGGCGCTGGTCGATTGCTATCTATATATTTCAATGGCTGGCGCGCATCAGATTTGGCGGCTGAATCGACAGACCCAGCAGCTAGAGACCTACCTGGGCACGGGCGCTGAAGGCTGCGTAGATGGCCCAGCGGCAGCGGCTGCTTTTGCCCAGCCTAGCGGTCTGGCAACAGACGGAAAGAGACTCTACGTCGCTGATAGCGAAACCAGCTGCATTCGCCAGATTGAGCTCAGTGAAGCACCTACTGTTAGGACACTCTGTGGCAGCGGCGCGCTGTTTGACTACGGAGATCGCGACGGTGTGGGCGAAGCGGTGCGGCTGCAGCATCCGCTTGACGTTGCGATCGCGCCTGACGGCTGTCTCTGGATTGCTGATACCTACAACCACAAGCTCAAGCGCCTAAACCTCGCCACTAAATATTGTGAGACTGTCCTGATAGATCTATTTGAACCGGCAGGTTTGAGTAGCACTGACTCAGCTTGCTATATCGCCAATGCCAACAAACATGCCATTATTCAGTACGATTTCGGTCTTCAGCAAAGCCGACGATTAAAGTTACAAACAGTCTGCACAATCGAATCCTGCTGACCTCGATCATTTTTTCAAACGAAATCTCGGTGCTCTGCTCCGGGATTGTACACAAGGCCTACTCTTACAGGGTGATCCATATTTGAATTGGGGTGACTGGATTCGGCATCAGCTTCGATACCTAGGTTTTGGGCGTTGCTGATTTGAGGTATAAACCGTTGGCCTAGAGCTCTGAAATGCTGTACGGCACTCGTCAAATTCATACTGTCATTCAGCAACGCCAGATTTTGTGAGCGCGCCGTTATATTGGTTCAGCAAGTTTTTCGAAAGTAAATCAGTCAAGCGCTTGCTCTATGAAGGAATAAAAGCCTAGCACTTCAACGGTGACTGCCCCTGGTCGCGTCCTCGATCAGATATATGACGAAGGCACTAGCAGCTTCTTTGTGCGGGTAGCAGTGCAGACGGTAGAGCAATTTGGCGTAAGCGTAGATCGGAAGAGCGGCGTGTATGT
>JAAHIA010000237.1 GCA_010671975.1 Leptolyngbya sp. SIO4C1
TCCAAGGCGTTAAAGTCATCCGCTATCAACAGAATCGCACTGATGAGCGCAACTTTCTTGTATCGTCTGACGCTTCGCTGAATGTTCTGAAAGTCCTAGTGAGAAAGCGACTAGATGCTCTGAATCTAGGAATAGAAGGCGATCGCCTCACCCAATTGGTAGAGTCCCTCATCAATGAAGCTAACGCCGTCTCAGGTGACATAGTGCTACGAGCTGCAAAGTCAGGCATATATGCCAGTGAGCTTATGGGAGTTGTTCTCAGCAAAGCATTAATCACAGAGGAATTGGGAGCAGACAAGCTGATTGGCTGGTATTTTTTAGACGACTACGCTTCTTGGCTAGGACAGAAAGAAGGCCAAATTGCAGACATCATGGCTATTTCGCCTCAGCATATTGATGATGAACCTGTCCTGAAAATCATCATTTCAGAGGCTAAGTATGTTGATATTGCGGGTTTGGCCGATGCTCGTAAGACTTCCCAAAACCAGCTGCGACAAACAGTAGATCGCATCGCCGATGCCCTATTTATCAGTCCCGGTCGTCTCGATCGTGACCTTTGGCTTTCTCGTCTTAGTGATCTGATACTCGATGGCATTGAATTTAGTGCAAATAACGAACTGCCTCTTGAATGGTGGCGCGAACAGATCCGCAATGGCAGACTTCGTATTGACTTATCTGGCTATTCCCACGTATTTGTATCGGGTACGAATGAAAGCAATATTGAAGGGGAACAGATACCAATCCCTAAAGTTGATCGCTGTTTCCAAGAAGTATTTGACCGCGAATCTGTGCGTAAACTTGTGCTTGCATATGAAGCAGAACAATCGCTGATTCCTATACGCGAACACCTTGGCGATGATAACCCCTGGACATTCACAGAAGCTTTATCACCTGCTGATCGAGTGTCTTGGGTGATAGAGATTGGTCAAATAGAATCACCTGCAATAACTCCAGCAACTTCGTCTGCGACCTCAACTCAAGTTGCTCAGCCAGAGGATCCGAATAGATCATTACAACTGACAATTCTCAATCCTCCACCTGAACAGTTGGAAGCTGAAACAATTTCTAGGACAGTTGATGCAGATATCCAAATCGCTAGCACTACTTCACATATAATAAGTAGTTGGGCTAGTCCTGATCTAGTTGCATGGTCTCAGCAGAGTCAAGCACAGAATAACCAAGATGATGTGGCTGCAGAGCAATGGTTGGAAGAAGTAGCTGGAAAGCTCCGAACTGCTCTAATGGGTTACAACTTCCAAGCGAAAATACTAGATAAGCGTTTGACTCCCAATGCAGCAATCGTTCGCTTTAAAGGTTCAGACAATTTGAAGCTGGACGACATCGAGAAGAAGCGATCTCAGCTTCTTACAACTCATGCCTTAAACATCATTAGTCTCTATGGGCAACCTGGAGAAATTGTGGTGTCCGTTGCTCGCCCTCAGCGCCAAACGATTTCTTTGAGTGAAGCCTGGGCTAGACGGAGAATCAATCGTTCCCCTTCCGGAGTCAACTTAAGTTTTATCATTGGGGTCAAAGAAATTGACGGCGAATTACTTTACCTCAACATAGGCGACAGTTTCGAGAATCTCGAACAACACGCTCCGCATACTCTAATTGCTGGAGCTACTGGCAGTGGTAAGTCAGTCCTTTTGCAAAACCTAATCGTTGATATTTGTGCGACAAATTCTTCCGATTTAGTTGGTATTTACTTGATTGATCCAAAGATGGGAGTCGATTACGCAAATATTTCTGACCTGCCACATCTTAAAGAAGGAATCGTCATTGAGCAGGATCGTGCGATTGAAATCTTAGAGTTCCTAGTTGAGGAAATGGATAAACGCTATCGAAAATTTCTGTCTAAGAAAGCAAAATCTTTACAGGATTACAACTGCAAAGTTCCTGAAGAGGAGAGACTTCCGGTATTGTGGTTAGTGCATGACGAGTTTGCTGAATGGATGCTGATTGACGAATATAAAGCAGCTGTAACCTCTGCTGTACAACACTTAGGTGTTAAGGCAAGAGCTGCAGGAATTCACCTTGTCTTTGCTGCTCAACGTCCTGATGCTAATGTCCTGCCAATTCAATTGCGAGATAACTTGGGAAACCGTTTAATTTTGCGAGTCGAAAGTGTTGGTACCTCGGAAATATCGCTTGGCCAAAAAGGAGCGGAGAATCTTCTCGGCAAGGGACATTTAGCTGCTCGTTTAACTAATCAGCCAGATCTCATCTATGCTCAGGTACCATTCCTCTCTGATGAAGACTTGGAAACGATTGCAGAAATCATTAAGCATCAGTAAGAGATACGATTAACTTGTGTATGAGCAAGAGAGCAAACTATAAGCTTTTGAAAAGTATCTATCTGGACTATCACGCAACCACACCAGCGGATTCACGAGTTGCTAACTTGATCCTGCATTACATGACTGAAGAATTCGGTAACGCAAACAGCATCGATCATGCAATTGGAGACCACGCCGAAGCCGCTATGCAAGGAGCCACTAGGCATGTAGCGAATCTAGTAGGTGCTTTCCCTCGCGACATTATTTTCACCTCCGGCTCCACTGAAGGCATTAACCTTGCTATTCAAGGAACTGTAAATTCACTGGCTCTCCTCTCCCGTTTTGAGAGAGGGATTGGAGGTGAGAGCAAACCTCGCATCGCTATTTCTACGGTTGAACACAAAGCCGTTCTCGATACCTGTGAAGTGTTACGTAAGCAGGGACGCATCGATCTTGTGACTATCAGTGTAGACAGCCAAGCAAGAATAGACTTAGCTCAATTAGAAAAAACTTGTGCCAGTGGCATCCATTTGCTGTGTGTCATGGCGGCCAACAACGAAGTTGGCACAATTTACCCGATTGAAAAGATTAGCGCGATCGCACAATCCTACAATGTCCCCTTCTTCTGTGACGCCACCCAAGCAGTTGGAAAGATCCCTATCCATTTTCAGGATTGGGGCATTACCCTGCTGGCGCTGTCCGCCCATAAACTCTATGGCCCTAAAGGTGTAGGTGCCCTGGTTGTCCGCAAAGGCTATCCCTTAGAGCCGCTCTTCTATGGCGGCGGTCAGCAACGTGGATTGCGTCCTGGTACCCTCAATGTTCCCGGCATTGTTGGTCTAGGCGAGGCTTGTCGGCTTCGCCAGCTTGAAATGGCTGACGATGAACCGGCTATTGCAGCTAAACGCGATAGACTTCAAGCTCACCTAGTGAAAGCTATTCCTGGTTTAGTGATTAATGGTGACACTCATAATCGGTTAGCAGGCAACCTACACATTTCAGTTCCTGATGTGCCTAACAGTGCTGTCATCGCTCGAGTTCGACACCAGCTTGCCATTTCCACAGGCTCTGCCTGCTCATCAGGAGTTGAGACCCCATCCCATGTTCTAACAGCGATGGGGTTGCCTGAAGACGTCATCGAAGGCTCATTACGTATCAGCCTTGGCAAGTTTGCAACTGATGATGAGATTGAGGAAGCCGCGAGTATTTTGATTAGTACAGTCAGCAAAATACGTGAATTGCTATAGCTGTATCATCAACTAGATAATAGAATTAAAACCGTGTATCTCAGTGTAGTAGAAATCTCTGGCACACTGTGCGCTCGATTACTGGGCAAAGCTATGGAGGAATTAGCCGTAGAGCAACATCCTTTGTCTGGTTTATAAAACTGATTGACGGATAATACATGCTGAAATTAGAGGTAGGCCGGTGTCATCGTTTATGGCTGACTTAGATATTCGCTGGCAGCAGAGATTTTCTAACTTTGAGAAGGCCTTTCTACTACTACAGAATACATTGCAAATCGAGCAGCCTTCCATCGTCGAGCGAGCGGGCTTGATCCAATTTTTTGAGATGACCTTTGAGCTATCTTGGAAGCTTCTGAAAGACTACGAAGAAGCACAGGGATTTTTAGTCAAAACGCCTCGGGAAACTATTAGGCAAGCTTTCCAGATAAGCCTCATCGGAGACGGCCACGGCTGGCTGCGGATGTTGCAAGACAGAAATCTAACAGCACATACGTACAATGAAACAGTTGCACTAGAGGTTGATCGGAAGATCCGGCAGCAGTATTTTCCGCTCTTGGAAGCGCTGTATGACAGCTTTAAGCAAAAGCTCTAGCAGCGAGGTTTTAAGATGCCCTACGGCTTGAGAGATGACGACTTAGCGCAGATCATTGAAATCCTCAAAGGCTTTAGTGATATTGAGTCAGCGGTACTGTTTGGCTCTCGGGCGAAGGGCAATTACAAGCCCGGCTCTGATGTCGACCTCGCCATTATGGGTTCAAAGGCTACGCTGGCAACGGCCAGTGAGGTAGCTTACCGGCTAGATGAAGAGACCTTGATGCCTTACTTCTTCGACGTTGTTTTGTACAGCGCGCTAGATGAGCCAAACCTTAAGGCCCATATTGATCGAGTTGGCATCAAAATCTTCGTAGCAGATGCAGCTTCTCAGTGACGCGCGTCTCGGCTAATTTCACCGGCAGCGAGCCTGCCATAGACCGGCTGCGATCGCAGCACGGCAAGAAAATTCGCTCCCCGCTCCCCGGACAGCCTGAAGTCTCGCCACAGTATATTCGCTGGCATCGGGAACGCAAGCTAGGTGGCGTATTTCGAGAGCCGGCACTGCCTCTTTAGGACCCGATGTGCTTTTTCGGGTCGACAACTGACTCATACCGCTATTCCCTCGCGGTGAATTGACTGCACAAGCGGGCTGCTTGCGCAGGGTGCTTGCTCGAACTGATGACGAGAATACTTGACCGTAGTAATGAGTAAGTCATTGTCAAAGCCGACTTCCCAAGCGATATGAGCGATACAAAACCAGCAATCAATTCCTAGTCAGCGCAGCGACGCACCGTTTTCGCGATCGCCCTTACAGCAGCCCCAGCGTTTCCAAGCAGCGACGGGTGATGACGGCTCTGGCGGCGGCATCGTCGCTATCACGAATGTCGATGTTGGTGGCAAAAAAGTAAACGTTGTCGGCCTGCTCCAGGTAGCCAACATACCAGCCAATTTGCGGTTGATCGGCCTCGCCCAATCCAGCCCAGCCCGTTTTAACGCGGATGGTATATTCAGGGGTTTGCTCCACAACCATGATGTCTTTGACGGTAGCTATGACCTCCTCCGAGAAGGGCAAATCGTTGCCGTACAGCCGCTGCAGAAACCGAATCTGCTCTTCCGGGGTAATCCGCAGATCGCCGGTTAGCCAGAAGGTGTCAATGTCTTCAGCCGGGCCGATGGTGCTGTTGCCATAGCCCACCTCCGTCACCCACTGCTGCATGCGATCGTGACCAATCCGTCGGGCCAGCACCTGGTAGAACCAGACGGCTGAGAGATTGAAAGCGGTACGCATATTGAGATCCCGATTCCAGGCAGGAACAAACCGCTCCACCCCGTCCCAGGTCAGAATCGCTAGGTCGTTGGCAATAACGCCCGTCTCCAACGCAATCAGCGAGTTGAGGATTTTGTAGGTAGAAGCGGGCAAGAACGGGGTGGCATTGCGATCGCGATTGTGCTGGTAAGTTCGATTTTGATTTAAGTCGTAGATCACAATCGAGCCGTCTACGCCCAGGTCTTGAAAATGCTGGGCAAAGTCGACCTGAGCCACTTCCCCTGACTGAGCGATCTGGAAAACAACTGGCTCAAACACAGGTGCAGCCAGGACAGGCTGTGCCAAAACGGCCATGACACTACCCGCGACTAAACCGCCAAACCATTTAGAAACATAAATCATGAGAGCAACTCTCCTCACCCGCTGAAATTTGCAAGCTCTGATATTAAATGGACTTACGACTCTAGGTCAATAGCGGCCGTAAAGCTGCCATTCAGATAAAAAGGCACTGTGTCATTTTTCTTGCTGACCAGTTCTCGTGGGTTACCCGTTTTTGACCCACGCTACGAATGGCTGACGTTTGGCATGCTGACAGAGCTAGGCGCTTATGACCCTAGCTTCAGAATCTTCAGTCGCTTTGACTAAAACCACAGCTTTCATGGCGAATTCTCTTGAGTAATGTTTTGGCTCAGTGCCAGCGTCAACAAAGTTTTAACCCTGGCTCTATCACTTAGTCGAATGGAGGCTTCGCCAGAATCCGGGCTATGGACAGAGCGGGCAAAGTGCTGAAGACGGTTATGGAGAATTATGAGAGGCTAACCTGCTTCCTCCTCACCAGACTTAACGCTCTTCACCGGCAGCAAACCTGCTGTAGAAAGGCTGCGATCGCAACACGGTAAGAAAATTCGTTTCTCGCTTCCTGGCGCGTTTTTTCGGTTTTGTATGCCTATAGATTCGACATCACGCTGACACGCTCAATATTAAGGCTGCTCTGCAGTTGGCAATACACTAACTGATTGCGAGCATAGAGCGAATCTGCGCCACAAACTTGGTCGCTATTGAGATCGCTTGTGTAGCTACTTCTTGTGATACATGCTGACTTTCTCCATAATCGCCCAGCTGGTGTATGTCTTGCGGCCTGTAAAGATGCTGCTGAGCGTTCGAGATTCGCCAGTACTTCGTCAGCATGCTTCACAGCGCAATTCCTTCTTGTCGAATATTGCGATACAGCTGGATTGCACCGGCTTCAAACGCGGATTGTTCGGCTGGCTTTGCGGATAGCCAATGACTCGCTTCGAGCTGCAGGGGATACAGCAAGTCGATAATAATTCTGAGTTCCTGGCAATAGTCGAGAGGGTCGGCAAGGACGACCAATAAATCAATTATGTTTGAAAGCTGCGTCAGGGGTTCATTTCATTCTAGGCAGATTTGGCGGGGAGCTATGCGTACGAAGATAACGTCTTTACATATGTTGGCAGCTGTATTTTAGACGTTACGAAGCAGGCAGATATTTGACTAGGGCTTTCATAGATTCGCCAGGCTGAAGCTGGATGGGGCGATCGGTGGGTAAGAACTGGGTCCATTCGAAGACTTCGGCAAAGCGGTGCTGGTGGATGAGGTGGATGATGGTGTTGACGGCAGACTGAGAGCCGATGACGAGGATTTTGACAGGCTCGCGATCGGGTTTGGCGGTTGAGTAGAGCTGAAGTTGAGCTTCGGGTACAGCTTCAGTTGAAAAAGAAGGCTCTGAAATTGTCACAAAGGCTTGAGTCTTCATAAGGCAATTCCTCAACGAGATAGAAACGAGAACTGTATCTTAGATAGGCACAGTCCAATTGGTCTTAATTACAATATCACAGTCCAATTGGACTGTATACGAACGGCTTTGCCTTTGTCAGGATCTAGGGCTATGGGCAGAGCGGGCAAAGTGCTGAAGACGGTTATGGAAAATCACGGCATCAGCCAGGGCAAGCTGGCGGCTGTGATGGGGATTGGTGCGTCTAATGTTTACCGCTGGGCGAATGAGGTTAGAGACCCCAGCTCAGAAACAGTCATTAGCCTGATTAAGGCGCTCAGACAAATTGACCCCGAGGCAGCTGAGCAGTTTATCCAGCTTTATTTGAGGGATTTGTGACCAAGTTCACCAACGGCTTCTATTTGGGGCTGGCGAAGCGTGATGATCTTGGGCGTCTTAAGATTGAAAATCCAGTAGTCTGCGCGGTGATACTCTTCGACGGTCCACTTAACCCGTGTTTGCATGATCACGCGAGCAAATCTACCCTTTTATTCTAATCACGGTCGATCGGATTACCGTACATGTAAGGGCTCGCAAACAAGGACGCCTCGGCTGGCAAACAAGGCGATTTTGAGCTCAGATTAGCTGACAATACGGACATGACTGGGCTCATATTAATTGCGAATGGGCTCAGATTAACTGCCAACAG
>JAAHIA010000238.1 GCA_010671975.1 Leptolyngbya sp. SIO4C1
CGTCATGCACAATGACGCCATTGAAGCTCACTAACGCTGCTTTTATCATGCTGACTGCTTAGGAACTGCCTAGGAACTGCCGAGCGTGGCCGTACTGACACTGTAGCGGAGTGAGTGCCTTCTCTATCAGCCCTGTTATATAAAGTCAGCTAAATCGGCTGAGGTGCTCAGCTAGCTGCGTCAGACCAGTCTATTAACTTATCGAGCGGAGCGGTGCAAGATAAACCTCTAGAGAAGGTTTAAATGACTCTCGAAGGTGAGATATTTTTCTACTCCCCTAAGTTTATGATCGGTACTACGTCGCTAACTTGTGGCTGTATGACGGCGCTGCGCGATCGCGCTGTCGTTTTCGGCCTTCGTTTATTTTTTAATCGCATCCTCACATATCAGGACATTCACTATGCAACTACTGTCTGCTAATCCAACCATCACCACTGCCTCCATCCCGCTACTGCTAGAGTGGTGGCAGCAGCGGAAGCGACTGGCGACGGCTAACGGAGTTAACAGTTTGCCTGTTTTCAAAAACACAGATGACAGCTACCTGGATGCCTATCGTCGTCTGATGGAAGTTTACTCGGTGGTTAAGTCGGGCGGCGTGCAGGTGCAGACAGAAGCGGCCAAAGCTCATCTGAGTCGGGAGCTAGCGGCGCTGCATCAGGCGGCAGATGCAGCCGCCTCAGAGCGACAGGCTCAGATTCAGCAAGAAATTCTCGAGCTAGAGCGCTCCACGGCTTGGCGGCTGAGTACGCTCAATACCATTCGGCCGGCAGAAGAGGCGGCTGTGCGCCAATACCTGAGCGAAATTGAGCAGGTGCTGCTGTTGCACTAGCCAGTCTGCATAGTCTGCATAGTCTGCATCGATAGGCAAAAGAAACATGCCAAGCGCTAAAAGCGGCTTTGATGTCATCATCGTGGGTAGCGGGCTAGGGGGGCTCACCGCAGCGGCGCTGCTGGCTCGCTACGGGCGGCGAGCGCTGGTCTGTGAAAGTCATTCACTGCCTGGGGGAGCCGCGCATGCGTTTCAGCGGCAGGGATTTACCTTTGACTCTGGACCTTCGTTTTACTGTGGGCTAGCCGACTCGACCGGCTGCAATCCGCTCAAGCAGGTGCTGGATGTGATCGATGAGCCCATCGAGGCAATTGCCTACGATCCGCTGGGTCACTACCATTTCCCTGAGCAAACGTTTCCAGTCTATGGCGATTCACAGCGATATCAGCAAGCGCTCTCTCAGGTGAGCCAGCAGGCTGCGCAAGAGTTCGCTCAGCTAGAAGCCAAACTGCTGAAGCTGTATGCGCCCCTGCGAGCGATTCCCACCCTGGCGCTGCGGGCTGACTGGCAGCTAGGAATGGCTTTGCTGCCGCGCTACCCTAAAGCGCTGCTGAGTCTGCTGCCGCGCCTAGCTGATTTGGGTAAGTCAATGAGCGATTTCGTCGATGACACCGTGAGCGACCCCTGGCTGCGGCGGCTAATCGACTTGGAATGCTTTTTGCTCTCAGGGCTAAAAGCGCATGATACGGTAGCGCCCGAGATGGCTTTTATGTTTGGCGAGCGGGCTAACTCGGTGATCGACTATCCGATTGGCGGCAGCGGTGCCATTGTAGAGGCGCTGGTACGGGGGCTCAAGCGCTGGGGGGGCGAGCTGCGGCTCGGCGCTCACGTTGAGCAGATCTGGGTAGAGCAAGGACGTGTTAAAGGTGTGCAGCTCAAGGATGGCGAGCAGCTGACGGCCCCGGTTGTGATTTCTAATGCAACGCTGTGGGATACCTATGGCCAGCTGCTCAGCACTGATGACTTGCCCGCCAGCTATCGCCAGGAGGCACTGGCTACGCCTGCCGTAGACAGCTTTATGCACCTGCATTTGGGCATTCGCGCCGAGGGGCTAGAGGCGCTGACTATTCATCACGTGGTGGTGCACAGCGCCGAGCGCGACATCACTGCGCCTGGCAATACCTGCATGATTTCAATCCCGACGGTGCTCGATCCGTCGCAGGCACCGGCAGGACATCACGTCGTTCATGCCTATACGCTAGAGCCTTGGGACGGCTGGCAAAGGGATGAGCACTACGCTGAGAAAAAACGTCAGCGGGCCGAGCCGCTGTTTCAAGCGTTAGAAAAAGTGATTCCTGATCTGCGCGATCGCATCGTAGTTGAGCTGATTGGCACGCCGTTGACGCATCGGCGCTTTTTACGCCGCTATCAGGGGACTTATGGACCTGCGATCGCGGCTGGTCAGGGACTATTTCCTAGCTGCCAGACGCCCATCAAGGGACTCTACCGCGTTGGCGACAGCACTCTGCCTGGCATTGGCGTGCCGGCCGTCGTCGCCTCCGGCATCCTCTGCGCTAACCATTTAGTCAGTCTAAAGGAGTCGATGAGCCTGCTAGAGCAGTGGCAAGAAAAGCGCTAGCAACCGGCTATCTCCAACTCGCTAGAGCAGCGCCGCCATCTTGTCAGCCTTCAGCATGTGATAGGTAATCAGCAGCTGCGTCAGGGCCAGCGGATAGCTCTGCAGCGTCTCGCCAGTGGTGCCGACAATTTTGCCAACCTCTTGATTGCCCTCAATGCTGCAGAACTGGCCGAGGTAGGGAATTTCGTTGCACAGAATGCGCTCAAGCTGCTGTACCTGCCCCGGCGTAGCATGACCGTCAATCGAGAGCACATCCACCGGTTTGCCCATATCGCGGGTCAGCCCCAGGCGAATCGCATCGCCCAGATCATTGCCGCTATCGTCCAAGATATGTGTGAGATCGGGATGGGGAATGGTGGGTCGCAGGACCAAATTGACGTTGAGCAGCAGGTCGTTTTGATCTTCGTCGCCGTTATCAGGTGGATAGAACGTAACAATCACGTCCGACCATTTCCGCTGCGGACGGATAAACGCTTCTGAATCTGGTTCGCGCTGCTTGAGCTGATCTCGCACCTGAGCTTCGTCGTAGCCTCGCTTGCGCGTATCGCGTCTGATTTTCCACTTGGCTCGCAGCTCTTCGGGCGGCGCTAGATAGACCTTCACATCGTAGGTATCCCGCGCTATCTGAGTTGAGTAGCCGAGCAGCCCTTCTACAACGACAAACTTTCGGGGCTCAAGATATTCTGGCGGGTCAAACTTGCCGGTGCTGTGGTTGTAAATAGGCTTGAGGATAGGCTTGCCGTCTCGCAGGAGCTGTAGATGCTGCTCGATGATGTCAAGGTAGTTGCAGTCAGGGTGCAGCGCAGAAATTTTCTTCTCTTTACGCTGCTGGCGGTCGTAGCGGTGGTAGTCGTCAGTGCAGATGACGGTAACATCGTCTTCTCCTAGCACCTGGGCAATCCCCCGCGTGAGAGTCGTCTTACCCGCCGCACTGTCGCCCACAATGCCCAGGATGATCGGACGGTCAACCATAATGCCTCCTGCTCTGCGTTTATATTTTTTTCGCATTTGATAGGTTCAATTTTAGAGATCAATGGGCGTGGGCTCAAGCAGGGGGTGGGGAGATGGGGAGGGTGAGGAAGTGAAACGGTTGGTCAAAGTTGAGGATTAGTGCTGACAATGGAGAAAGCTGCCGATGTTGAATGTTGCCGGTCTGGTTGCCCTATGCTTCAATCTTTGACGTCTGTTCAAAACTCTGTACGACCTGAGCTGCTGGCTCCGGCTGGCAGCTGGGACTGCGCTAGAGCAGCGGTTGAGAACGGTGCTGACGCAGTTTACTTTGGGCTGGATCGCTTTAATGCGCGAATGCGAGCGCACAATTTTACAGAGGCGGACCTGCCTGAGCTGATGGTGTTTTTGCATCAGCGTGGGGTGAAGGGCTATGTCACGCTCAATACGCTGGTGTTTCCTTCAGAGCTAGCGGCAACGGAGCGCTATCTGCGGCGGATGATTGCGGCTGGCGTGGATGCGGTGATTGTCCAAGATGTGGGTATCTGCCGCCTGATTCAGCACTTATCCCCTGATTTTCCGATTCATGCTTCGACGCAGATGACGGTGACCTCTGTGGCTGGGGTCAGCTTTGCTGAGCGCATTGGCTGCAGTCTGGTGGTGCTGGCGCGCGAATGTTCGCTTAAGGAAATCAACAAAATTCAGCGGCAGCTTCAGGATCGAGATTTGACGATGCCGCTAGAGGTGTTTGTGCACGGGGCGCTCTGTGTGGCCTACTCGGGGCAGTGCCTAACTAGCGAATCGCTGGGAGGACGCTCGGCAAATCGAGGCGAATGCGCACAGGCCTGCCGCATGACCTACGAGCTGATAGCTGATGGCGAGCCGGTAGATCTAGGCGATCGGCAGTATTTGCTGAGCCCGCAAGAGCTGTCAGGGCTGCCGGTGCTGACCGATCTGATGGAAGCTGGGGTCAGCTGCTTGAAGATTGAAGGACGATTAAAAACGCCGGAATACGTGGCGAATGTGACGCGCGTCTATCGGCAGGCGCTAGATCGGGTGTTAGAGCAGGCAGACGCAGCCGACGTTTCGTCACCTGGAAAGTTGCGCCAGGGGCACCCTCAAAGAATGTCTACAGCCGGGTACGACGTCTCTGCAGCCGAGCAGTACGATCTGGAGATGGCCTTTTCTCGCGGGCTCTATACCGGCTGGTTTCGCGGCATTGATCATCAGGTGCTGGTGCATGCTCGCTTTGCTAAGAAGCGCGGCGTGTATCTTGGGGAGATCAAGCAGGTAGCGCGATCGCACGTCCGCCTCCACACCGATATCCCCATTAAACCTGGCGACGGTGTGGTCTTTGACAGCGGCCATCCCGAGCACGATCCAGGTGGTCGCATTTATGCCGTTGAGCGCCAGGGCAAACAGGTCACGCTCAGCTTCGGCCGTCACGATATTGACCTGCGCCATGTCCGCGTCGGCCACAAACTCTGGAAAACCTCTGACCCCGACCTTGATAAAGCCCTGCGCCAAACCTATAGCGGCCACCAGCCCAAGTTTCAGCGCCCCATCGATATTGAAATTCACGGCAGCGAGGGCAAAAAGCTGGTGGCGATCGCCACCGACCCTGAAGGCCATATTGCCCAAGCCAACTCCGCCATGCCGCTGGTTGCCGCCCATAGCCAACCCTTAACTGGCGATCGCTTGGCTCAGCAGTTCGCCCGTCTGGGTAACACCCCTTTTCACCTTGGCCATCTCACCAGTCACCTTGCTAGCGACCTGATGCTGCCCATCAGCGAACTCAACCACCTGCGCCGCACCCTGGTCGAATCACTGCTAACCCAGCGCGCCATCCCCAAACGCTGGCAGCTCGACTCCGATGCCACCTATCAAGATCTCCTGCCTTCTCCCTACGGTCCTGGCGATGCATACAGTGCTCCTACAGCACCCGATAGAGAAGGCACGATAGGCATCCCCTCTACCGTATCTCCCCGTCTCATTCCCCTCGTGCGCACCCTCGATCAGCTTCGAGCCGTCCTCCAAACGCCCCTCACCACCCTCTATTGCGAGTTTGAAAACCCCGCCCACTACCGCGACGCCGTCGCCATGGTAAGAACCCCCCTGGATCCCGCCTCGTCTACCCCCCAAAATCCAAAATCTCTCTACCTCGCTCCGCCCCGCATCACCAAACCCAGCGAGCAGTACATCCTCAAGCAGGTCCGTCAGGTCGGTGCAGACGGCTATCTCATCCGCAACTACGACCAGCTTGAATTCTTCGCTGGCGAGCGCTGCGTCGGCGACTTCTCGCTGAATGTCGCGAACCCGATTACCGCCGACTACTTCAAGCAGACCCTCGGGCTAGAGCGGCTGACCGCTTCCTACGATCTCAATGTGCAGCAGCTGGAAAATCTATTAGCAGCCGCACCGCCTGCTTGGTTCGACATCACCATCCATCAGCACATGCCAATGTTCCACATGGAGCACTGTGTGTTCTGTGCTTTTCTCTCTGAGGGCACCGACTTTACTAACTGCGGTCGCCCCTGCGAAAGTCGCGAGGTGAAGCTGCGCGATCGCGTTGGCACTGAGCATGTCCTACAGGCGGATGCCGGCTGTCGCAATACCGTCTTTAATGGCGTAGCGCAGACCGGCGCAGAGTTTGTGCAGCGGCTGATCGAGCGCGGCGCGGTCAATTTCCGCATTGATTTTCTCAATGAGTCACCGCAGCAGGTAGTTCAGACAGTTGACTGCTATCAGCAGCTGCTGCGCGGTGAAATTAGCGGTCGGCAGCTGTGGCAGCGGCTGCAGCTTTCTAGCCAGCTAGGAGTGACGCGCGGCACGTTAGAAGCTAGAAGTCAGGCACACTAACTGGGTGAACAGGCGGTAAATTCTGGTCTTTGCTCTGCGGCTTGAGAGAAGGCTGCCAGTGTCGGATAGTCAGCAGCGGCGATGACATCAGGCGCGTACTGCTGCGTAAACCGCCAGGCCACCGCAACCGAAATTTCCGACTGCATGAGCGAATTAGGCAGAGAAGGCGTTGCTGCTTCGAGTAAATCGTAAGCGGCGGTGACCTGTTGCGTCACTCGATCTATCCAGGGCTGATGCTGTTTTTCTATAGGGCGCAGCGTTCGCTCATAGACGATCTGAACCGTTTTGTCGCAGGCCATTAGCGCTAGACCAATCAGCTGCAGCGCGTGCTGTCGAGCAGCCAAATCAGCTGGCATCAGGCTTTTTTCAGACAGCGCTTCGAGGTATTCCAAAATTAAGGTTGAGTCCATCAAAGTCTTGCCGCCGTTGCTAATCAACGTTGGCGCTTTTACCAGCGGGTTAATCCGAGCAAATTCCTCAAAGTTGCGAAACACCGAAAGTGATTTGTGCTCGAACGGAATATCTAAACAATAAAGCGAGATTGCGACGCGCCGGACGTAGGGCGAATCGAGCATACCAACGAGCTGCATGAGCGTTCTTGAGAAGCAACGCCATATTGTAGCGGCTGAATTTTATTTCTAGCTGTGTGAAGAGGTGTGCGACTTACTTTCCACCTATGCTCAAAACTGATTTACGCGGGGAGCCTGTGAGTCTTTATATTTTTTCGCTACTGGTAATTGGGCTAGTGCTGCTAGCGGTAACGCTAGGTTCTGGCTGGATTGCTCGACTGCCGGTTTCGTACGCGCTGATTTATCTGGCAGTTGGTATCTTTTTAGGGCCCTACGGCATTGAATTTCTGACCAATCGTCCCAGCAGCGAGTTTATTGAACGGCTCACCGAGCTTGTGGTGATTGTATCGGTGTTCGGCTGCGGCCTAAAGATGAATCGACCGCTGACGCTGGCAGCTTGGCAAACAACGGCGCGGCTGATTGGCTTGCTGATGCCGATTTCCATCGTGGCGATCGCAGCCGTGGCCCACTTTGTGCTCAGCTTTGACTGGGGCGCGGCCATTCTGCTGGGTGCGGTGCTGGCTCCCACCGACCCGGTGCTGGCGTCTGAAGTCCAGCTGGCTCACAGCGAAGACCGTGACGATCTGCGCTTTGGCATTACCTCCGAAGGCGGGCTAAACGACTCGCTGGCCTTTCCCTTTGTTTATTTTGGCCTTAAAGCCATTGAAAACCCGCAGTGGGGCGACTGGTTTCGCGACTGGCTGCTGGTGGATTTTATCTGGGCGATCGCAGCCGGGGCCGCGATGGGCTTCTTAGTGGCCCGAGCGATTTTGTGGGTAGAAAATCGCGTGCAGCAATCGCAGCCGGCCGACGACCTGATGGATGACCTCGTGGCCCTCAGCACGATTTTGCTCACCTATTCGCTGACCGAAGTGATCAACGGCTACGGCTTTCTGGCCGTGTTTGTTGCCGGGGTGACCATGCGCCAGAGCCGCTGCAGCAATCCCAAAGATAAAGCAGAACAGCT
>JAAHIA010000239.1 GCA_010671975.1 Leptolyngbya sp. SIO4C1
CGTCGCTTAGTCTGCCCACCCCGCAGCCGGCATCGCAGAGGGTCATTCCGGCTAGATTGCCATCGGCCTTGAGCCAGGCCATCACATCGTCAATCGTGGCCTGGTGCCCCTGGCGAATATCCAGCTGAACCTTATTCACCTCACCATCGCCGTAGATTCGCCGCCAGCGGTCAAACCCCTTGGAGTTGAAATATTCCTGAACGATGGTCTTATCGTCGGTTGCGCTAGTCATGAGGTTCAGTGCTGTAAAGTGGGTTTTCAAAAATCCATTCAAGGTTAAATCCTATTACGTTTTGCTCTAGTTTTTGCCTAGAGTTGAGCGGTCCAGCTGCTGAGTGAGTCGCGGCTGCTTGGCGCTAACGACGACGTCATTCAAAAAGGTGACAGGGTTACCGATTTCCTGATAGCTAACGCTCTTTGCGCCAATATGCGCCAATAGCGTTTGTATTTCGTAATTTTTGCAGCCAAAGAGTCGATCTATACTGGCCATAGATAGCCAAAGCTGGCTGTGCATCTAGCTTTCAGTATTTTTTGTTAGTAAAACTTAATCCAGGAGAAGGCGTATGCAGCGTCATCGAAGAAGCGCGCTCCTAGCTATTTTGCTGTGCGTAATTTTCACTAGCGGCTGGTTAGCCACCGGGCTGAGTGTCACTGCAGCCGTGTCGGCCGCTTCAGGCGCGATCGCAAGCGACCAGCCGCTGCTGCAGCCTGCTCCCAACCAGCCCACAGGCAGCTACGATCTGTTTGGCACGGTGCTATCGCCGGCTGAGGCAGCACAAGCTGTAGAAGCTGCCGGCTTAGACCCTAGCGACCCAGCGGCCTATCAGCGTATCGGTGCGGTCGAGATCACACCCGAGCTCCTCGCCAGCGGGCGCGACATCTTTTTTAATCGCGGCATTGGCGATATGTTTGGCCTACAGCGCGTCTTTGGATTCCAAGATGGGATTCAGGCGCTGCTGCCGGAATTTTTGCTAGCGCTGCTGAAGCAGGGCGGAGACTCAACCGACGGTTTGCAGCTGCGGCTGCTGCGCAATCTACGGCTCGGCAACCAGATCAAGCACGTGGGCCTGACGGTTGATACTGGGTTAGACGTACAGCGAGAAGGATTCTTTCTCAAAACGCTCTTGCAAAGTTTGCTGCAGGGGCGTCTGGATGCGCTCTTGCCAATTGGCCTGAAGCTGCCCGGCGATATCACCTGTGCTGTCTGCCATGCCAGTCTGCTCGACGGGCAGCAGGTGCTAGACGGCGTGCCTAACGGCAATCTCAATGTGGCCTTCTTCATTGCGCTGGCACCTAATAGCGCAGCGGGCTTTGCGCGGCTGGCGTTTGATCCGCTCGATCCGCAGTACCAGGGCAGCGGTAAGACCATCATTGGCAGCGACGGCAGCCTGATTGAGCTGCCTGACCCTGTCAAATTTGAGCGCGCCTTTGACGATGCTGTGCTTGACGTGCCACAGGGCAACTTCGAGAGTTCGCCTGACGGCATCAACAATACAACTCAAATTCCCACCGTCTTTACGTTTAAGACCCGCCCCTATGGCTTTGATGGTGGCTTTGCAGTGGGGCCATTTGGCGGGCTGAGCGCCATTAACAACGCCGTTCATTCCTCAGAAGTCAATCTGCTGGCAGCGGCGCAAAAGAGTGCTGAAACGCTGGGCATCGATCCAGAGCTGTACTTAGGTACCGTTTTACAAAATGCGGTTGATCCAACCATCCGTCTGCCAGAAGGCGATCCGGTCCAGCCTTCAGTCTGGCTGCGTCAGGTTGCTCCTGAGCTCTGCCAGGCCGAGCTAGAAGATCAGATCCCGGCGCCCAACGCAGGTGAATATCCAGAGCTACACCCCAGTCTGTTTACCTATAACGGGCTGATTTTTACACCCAAAAGCGACAATCCAGACGATATTGCCAGCGGTCCCTTCCTGTTTGCTAACAACGCCATGTCTGCCTGGCAAAATACGCTCAATCCACCCCCGAATCGCAGCTCAGACAATCGCCAGGCGTTGGCAACAGGCTCAGTTGAGCGCGGTGCCAAGATTTTTGAGCAGGCCAACTGCGTGAGCTGTCATCCCGCCCCGTTCTTTGCCGATCAGACCATTCATCCCCTAGCGGAGCTCAATACCAATCCGGCCCGCGCTAAGTCGCGCTTGGGACTCAACGACTTTCTCGTGCCGCCCCAGATCTATACCTTAAATACGCCGGTGCCGGTGCCCGCAAATGCAGAGGTGCTAGATTTACCCACTGAGGGCATTGCCGCTACGCCAACCAGCCTGCCCATCGGTCTGCTGCCGGACGGCGGCTACAAGACCCTACCGCTGCGAGGGCTGTTTGCCAGCGCACCTTACCTGCATGACGGTGGCGTAGCCGTCAAAGCGGGGGCGCTGCAGATGGCGGCTGATGGCAGCTTTGAAGTGATCGATCCGACCGGATTAGGCTTGGCTGCTACCTTGAGCCGAGGCATGCTACCAGATGCCGCCAGCAGCCTGCGGGCGCTAGTCGATCGGCAGCTGCGGGCTCAGGTTGTTGCGGCGAATCAGGCCAGCCCGGCCTTAGTTGGCAGCAACCTTGATGGCACAGGCCATGACTTTTATGTCGATGCTGCTGCTGGCTATACGCCCAGTGAACAGACCGATCTGGTGAACTTCTTAATGGCGCTCGATGACAAGCCAGGCGAGTACTAGCGCAATCACCCGCTAAGATGGGGATCGCGTCACAATCGCAGCGCATGAGTCACTTAGCAGCCCTAATTTTTGATGTCGATGGTACACTGGCTGAAACCGAGCGGGATGGGCATCGAGTTGCTTTTAATCGAGCCTTTGAGGCGGCTGGTCTCGACTGGTACTGGTCGATTGGGCACTACGGCAGGCTTTTAGATATCTCAGGCGGTAAAGAGCGCATCCGCCATTTCATCGAAACAGAACATCCTGATCTTCAAACCCCAGCTGGCTTTGACAGTCGATGGCAGTTTATTCAAGCGCTGCATCAGTCTAAAACTGAGTTTTATAAGCGCGAGATCGCTTCAATTTCGCTGTGTCCCGGGATTAAGCGTCTGCTCAACGAGGCTCGGGCGGCGGGTCTACGGCTGGCGATCGCAACCACCAGCACGTTTGAAAATGTGCTGCCCCTGCTAGAGAATCAGCTAGGTCTCGATAGCCCTGACTGGTTTGAGGTGATTGCGGCGGGCGACAGCGTACCGCATAAAAAGCCGGCGCCCGACATATATCACTATGTGCTCAAACGGCTATCGCTGCCGCCATCGGCCTGTCTAGCCTTTGAGGACACGCATCACGGGCTGATAGCAGCGACTCAAGCCGGCATCAAAACTGTGATTACCGTGAATTCGTATACGGCGCAGCAGGACTTTGCCAAGGCCGCAGCGGTGCTGAGTCATCTGGGCGATCCCAATCAGCCGATACAGGTGATCAAGGGCAAAATTGAAGCCTACTATGTTTCAGTCGCCGTCGCTAAGCAGATTTGGGCGCAGTCACCTGCGCCGTAAAGCAGCGTTATGAGCCCCGGCTGCCTTATTGCCTAAACCGAACTCGCTCGGGCATCACCACCATCGTCAGCCAGCGAAACCCGTACGAATCTTCGTAGGAAGACACCTGCATCGCATAGGGTCGCTGCTCAAACTCAAAGTTAAACTGCGTGCGTCCTTTGAAGTCTGCAATCTCTATTTGCTCTGCCAGCGTTGCTGCCGCTGCTTGAGTGAGCGCATCTTCGCTTTCGGTGGCCGCAATCCGCGCTAGCGCCCGATCTTCTGACGCGGGCTGAAAGGGCTTCTCTCCCGTTGAGCTAGCCACCAGCAGTCCTGCCGGGTCAATCACGAAGGCCTGACCTGACTCCCCTAGCTTCAGCCGCTGCAGAAAGCGACCCAGCGGCTCTAGCGACAGGTCAACGCCGGTGACGCCAATCAGCGAACCAGCATCGCCATACACTGGCTGAACGGCGCTCAGCACCAGCTGCGATCGCCCCGCCACCGGATACAGATTGCTCCAAATACCTTTGCGAGCCGCTACCGCTGCCTCGTACCAGGGGCGCGATCGCGCATCGTAGTCAATCTCATCTACCCGCACCAGCTCCACTCGCTCGCCCTGCCGATCAAGCCTGTAGTAGTAGCCTTGAAAGTAGGTAGACGGATCGTTCAAAACCGCGAGAGACTCATCCTCGGCGGTGCGCGTCACGCCTAGAAACGCGCCGTTGCGCTCTGCGCCTACATACAGCCAGGTCGCCGGCTCTAGCAGCTGCATCTGCTGCCAAAGGTAGCGCTCGCTGTCAGAGTCTTGCGTTCTGAGCTGCCCTTGACGAACGGCGTTGGCGTTCAGTTCGTTGATCAGCTTGGCGTGCTCGGTCTGCTCAGCCAGCTGATCTTCAATCCGATTGGCAATCTCCAGCCTCAGCCGAGCTGCGATCGCGCCTACGACCTGCTGCTGGCGGCTATACACGGCATAGCCCGTCAGTCCAGCCGTCACTGGGATAGCTAATACTAGAAGCGCTGTCAGCAAGCTACGCAGCGATAGCTTCTGAAACCGCGAACTCAACAGATAGGGCATCCCCGATCTCTAGGCGATGTAAGTTAGAACTAGCTCTCATCATACGGCTTCAAACTGTGAATCGGCGTCCCCATTAAGAGACACACAAGCTAGCCTAGAAAGATAAACACAAACTTCAAAATGAAACTTTTTCTCAGAGTGTGGCGACAGCCGAGTCCTGAGGCTGCTGGGCAGTTTATCTCCTACACGGTAGATGCTGTCCAGCCCGATATGTCCTTTCTAGAAATGCTGGATGTGCTAAATGAGCAGCTCATTCGCGCTGGAAAAACGCCGGTTGAATTTGACCACGACTGCCGTGAAGGCATCTGTGGCGCTTGCGGGCTGATGATCAACGGTCAGGCCCACGGTCCGCAGCAGCGCACCTCAGCCTGTCAGCTCTACATGCGTCACTTCAAAGACGGCGACACCATCACCGTAGAGCCCTGGCGCGCCAAAGCCTTTCCTTTGATCAAAGACCTCGTCGTTGATCGCAGCGCCTTTGATCGCATCGTGGCAGCCGGTGGCTTCATCTCGGTCAAAACCGGCTCGGCTCCTGAAGCCAACGCTATGCTCGTGCCTAAGCCCGATGCTGACCGCGCCTTTGACTACGCCACCTGCATCGGCTGCGGCGCCTGCGTTGCCGCCTGTCCAAACGCCTCTGCCTCCCTCTTCACTGCGGCCAAAATTTCTCACCTCTCGCTGCTGCCCCAAGGGCATCCCGAACGCCAGCAGCGTGTGCTTAACATGAGCGAACAGATGGCTGCCGAAGGCTTTGGCGACTGTTCCAACCACGGTGAATGTGAAGCCGTCTGTCCCAAAGGCATCTCCATCAGCGCCATTGCCCGCATGCGCCGCGAATACCTCAAAGCCTTATTTTGACCTTGAACCCCTCCTAGTTTCCCCCTCTTTTCCTGCATGTTCGAACAATTCGCTAGCGACAACTACGCCGGTATCTGCTCAGAAGTCATGGAATACCTAGCTCGGGCCAATGCAGGCTATGCCAAAGCCTATGGTGAAGATGACTGGACGCAGCGCGCCGCCGATCTGTTTCGCGAAATTTTTGAAACTGACTGCGAGGTCTTCTTTGTCTTTAACGGCACTGCTGCGAATTCGCTGGCGCTGGGCACGCTGTGCCGCTCGTATCACAGCATTATTTGCCACGAGCTAGCTCACGTAGAGACTGACGAATGCGGCGCGCCCGAGCGCTTTACTCACGGGGCCAAAATGCTGGTTGGGCAGGGACCGCAGGCTAAGCTGTCGCCCGCGTCGATTGAGTCGCTGGTAACCAAGCGCTGCGACCTGCACTATCCCAAACCCAAGGCCGTTAGCCTGACGCAGGCAACTGAGCTGGGCACGCTGTATTCCATTGAGGAGCTGCAGGCAATTCGGGAGGTGTGCGATCGCTATCAGCTCAGGCTGCACATGGACGGGGCTCGCTTTGCCAATGCCGTCGCTGCGATGAAGGTTTGCCCAGCTGAGATTACCTGGCGTAGCGGCGTGGATGTGCTCTGCTTTGGCGGCACTAAAAACGGTACGGCAATTGGAGAGGCCATCTTATTTTTTGATCGGGCCCTGGCTGAAGATTTTGAATATCATTGCAAGCAGGCCGGTCAGCTGGCCTCTAAAATGCGCTACGTCTCGGCGCAGATGCTGGGGCTGCTAGAAACTGGCGCTTGGCTCAACAACGCGGCGCATGCAAACCGCTGCGCAGCCTATTTAGAAACGCAGCTGGCTGATTTTCCAGAGCTGCGATTTATTGCTCCTCGGCAGGCCAACGGCGTCTTTATTGACATGCCGCCGCTGCTAATTGAAGCGCTGCGCGAGAAGGGCTGGCATTTCTATACCTTTATCGGTGAGGGCGGCGCGCGGCTAATGTGTGCTTGGAACAGTACCTTTGAACGAATTGACGAGTTCGTTCAGGATGTGAAAACCGAGATGGCTCGGCTGCAAGTGAGCTAGACAAAGGACGCCTGTCTCCAGACAGATGCTAACTCGGCAGATATCAGTAA
The DNA here is from genome assembly GCA_010671975.1 of Leptolyngbya sp. SIO4C1. Taxonomy (GTDB): domain Bacteria; phylum Cyanobacteriota; class Cyanobacteriia; order Phormidesmidales; family Phormidesmidaceae; genus SIO4C1. The sequence goes on from JAAHIA010000239.1 coordinate 6,539, forward strand.
TCTTGCCTAGGAAGCTTGCCGTATCTTCACGGCAGCAGCCCTGATTGCAGAATCGCGCCCCCTCATGAGACAGCTAAGACCGCTTACCTGCCCGCCCGCCCGCCGCGCTGACTGGCTTAGACAATATTTGCTTAGATGCCGGTACTGGCTTTTAGGCCTTTTGGCGCTACTGCTGACGCTGGGAACGGCGCTGCCGGCGCTGTCTCTACCGACTCAGCCGATGCTGCTGCAGGTGCCCAGCAGCGGTAATTCCAACAATAGCGCGGCGGTGGGCTGGGTAATGCTAGACGGTCAAGATGTCTTTCAGGTGGCAGCGCCGCAGCCGGCCCTCTCAAATCGGCAGCGCAGCATTGAAGAAAACTTGCAGACGATTCGCGATCGCTACCTGCAGCAGGCCGAGCCACGCGTGCACCTATCGACGGCAGAGCTCGATAGCAGCAGCCTGCCTAGCGTTTACGTCAATGGCTACTATCTGATGACCGTGACTGAGATGGACGCGCGCATGCAGGGCACCACGCCGAGGGCCATCGTTGAAGACCTCAGTCAAACGCTGCGCCGCACGCTGCAGGCGGCAAGGCGAGAGCGGCAGCCGGTCTATCTGCGCCGCATGGGAATGCTGGCCGGCATGGGGGGGGCCGTGGCGATCGCGCTGGCGCTGGCGCTACAGCTGGCCCGGAAGCCACTGCTGCATCTGTACATGCGCTGGTTTGGCAGCGACTCAGACGATCCAGACCGGCAGCGATCGCAGCTGCGAGATTTGCTACAGCTGATGCTGTCCTTCATCCAGGCGCTGATGATTGCTGCTGTCTCAGTCTGGATTTTGGGCCTATTTGCTCAGACTCGACCCGTACAAAACAGCCTGCTGACTTGGATTAAGGTGCCGCTGGTGCTTGCCATCATCATTGTGGTGGCCTATGTGGGCATTCGCCTTAGCTATTTAGTGGTTGACTGGTTTGTTGCCCAGCTGCGCGATCGCGACGGCTTTAACCGCGACGGCTCGCGACGGCTGGCGCTACGCACTGAGACCATCGCTAGCGTGATTAAAAATATTGCCAACTTTGTTTGGATTGGCATAGGAACGATGATTGCGCTAGCGCTGTTTGGTGTCAATTTGGGGATTGTGCTTGCTAGCTTTGGGCTAATTGGCCTGGAGCTGTCGCTGGTAACACAGAGTCTGCTTAA
>JAAHIA010000024.1 GCA_010671975.1 Leptolyngbya sp. SIO4C1
CTGGCTTACAGAAAGGAGGGGTATATAACCATTTCAAATCTAAAGACGAACTAGCGCTAGCAACCTATGACGCTGTTTTAGCTGAGCTAAACAGCCGCTATCGGCAGGTGCTGCGCCGCGATCGCCATGCCGTCGATCGGCTGCAGGCCATGCTGCAGGCGTTTCCCTTTCGCGACTTCGCTGAGTCAAGCGATCCGCTGCTCAAAGGCGGCTGCCCGCTCTTAAACATGGCAATCGACAGCGACGACACGCATCCGGCGCTGCGCGCCAAGATTGCCGCTGCCGTTAAAGACTGGCAATCGCTGATAGAGAGCGTCGTATGCAAAGGAATCGCGCGTCAGCAAATACGCCCTGACATCCAGGCAGAGCAGGTCGCGACAGTCATTATCGCGGCGCTAGAAGGCAGCGTCATGCTGGTGAAGCTGCACGCAGATGTGACCTATCTGCATAGAACGCTGGAACACCTAAATCAGTATGTTGAGGGCCTGAGACGGGAGACATAAGATCCAACCTTAAGACTGAAGCCGAACGCAAGCAAATTCAGCGTTTTTTATTTTGCAACTAAAAAGACCGATCGGTCTTTAATCTAGGAGGACAACACCAGCATGATTCAGACATACCGCGCCGCTGTCACCGGACTGGGGGCAGTCACCCCGCTGGGCAATACCGTCAGCGACTACTGGCAGGGGTTGGCTACCGGGCGCAGCGGCATCACCCGCATCACGCAGTTTGACGCTGCGCAGCATGCCTGTCAGATTGCAGCTGAGGTCAAAGGCTTTGAGCCCACGGACTATATGAGCTCCAAGCAGGCTAAACGGGCCGATCGGTTTGCCCAGTTTGCGATCGCAGCGGCTGATCAGGCCTTAGCAGACGCTCGGTTCTCGATTACCGATCTCAACGCTGAGCAGGTGGGCGTGATCATCGGGTCGGGCGTCGGTGGCATCAAAGTGATGGAAGACCAGCAGGCGATCTATTTGAGCCAGGGTCCAAGCCGCTGCAGCCCGTTTATGATTCCGATGATGATTGCCAATATGGGCGCGGGGCTAGTCGCCATTCACACCGGTGCCAAGGGCCCCAACTCCTGCACGGTGACCGCCTGTGCCGCTGGTGCCAACGCGATTGGGGAGGCCTTTCGGCTAATTCAGCGAGGGGATGCACAGGCGATGCTCTGCGGCGGGGCAGAAGCCGCCATCACGCCCTTGAGCATTGCTGGCTTTTCAGCCGCGCGAGCCGTTTCTACCCGTAATGACGATCCGGCTCGGGCCTCACGCCCGTTTGATCGCGATCGCGATGGCTTTGTCTTGGGTGAAGGGGCTGGCGTTTTGCTGCTAGAAAATCTCGACCATGCCTTGGCGCGCGGTGCCCGCATTTATGCCGAAGTTGTAGGCTATGGCCTCACCTGCGATGCCTATCACATGACCGGCCAGCGTCCCGGTGGTGTCATGGCGGCTCGGGCCATGCAGCTAGCGCTCAAAGATGCTCAAATTCTGCCGCATCAGGTGGACTACATCAATGCCCACGGCACTAGCACCCGCGTCAACGATCCAACTGAGACGGCTGCCATTAAAACAGCGCTGGGGGAGGCAGCCTATCAGGTCGCAATCAGCTCAACTAAATCGATGACCGGACATCTGTTGGGCGGTGCCGGTGGGATTGAGGCTGTCGCCACGGTGCTGGCAATCGCTAAAGGCCAGATTCCTCCGACGATTAATCTGCAGCATCCCGACCCAGACTGCAATCTCGACTATGTGGCCAATCAGCTGCGATCGCGCCCTGTGGACATTGCCTTATCCAATTCCTACGCCTTTGGCGGGCACAACGTCACGCTGGTGTTTCAAAAATATCGATGCCTTCAATAATGCCTTCAATAATGAACATTGCCCGCCCGTTCGAAAGCAAACTCGATTTCATTGAAAATAAAATTTGCATAAATAGAGGCGCTCCCAAGATAAAGCCTTCAAACAAACCTTGAATTCAACTTTAAAGACAGATTTAAACAATATTCTTCCAGAATCGAATCTTAAGTATGGTAGAAAACATAAGGAGATTTGTCTAAGCCAAATAGCTTAGATTGGGTCATCGCTTAGTTTGCGATCGCTCATCTTGCGCCTGTACCTACAGCCCCTAAAGATTCAGGATTATATGCTTCCTTAGCTTGAGCTAGCCCCCTAGCCACAGAGTTCAAAAATAAGCCAAAGCGCTGAGTGTGCGCGCACACACTGGCCCTATCTTTCATCACTATCCCTAACTTAATAGACATCTTTAATGGAGGAAGACAATTTATGGATGTGCCTTCCAATAGCTTCTGGCTGCTAGTTGAATCGGCTCAATTTAGCAGCTATCGCTTAGCCAATGCTCTGTCACTGGCCTGCGGTGTTTGGCACTGTCTGCCAATGGCTCAGATAGCGGCCGCTAAGGAGCTATATGATCGCTCGCAGCAATCGAACAGTTCAATATCGGTTGTTCTGCATCCTCCCCATCTTTTAGAAGCGACTGCTCAGTCAGAGACCGCTGTGGCTCACTGGCATCGCATTGTGCTATCCAATCCAGAGCAGCGAGCTTTTCGAGTCGACGATTGGCTATACCCAACGAATAAGGAAATTAAGGTCACGCCCAGCGACTATACGAAAATTCAGCAGGCGATCGACGCTCAGCAGCCCGCTCCTTATTTTCGGCCTACTACGCTAGAGCGGCTCGACTGATGGAGCTCGACGCGCGACACTATCTATAGTTGTGCGCTGATAGCGTCTATGCAGCAAGTAGTTGTCTCTGCCTTCGGTGATATCGATACCCTCACGCTGACAGCGGTACCTACCCCCGAACCGGCAGCTGATGAAGTGCTGATTCAGCTCACCAGCATCGGCATGAATCACGCCGATCTGATGGCGCGGCGGGGAGAGTATCGTCTTGTGACCGGAGAGCCCCCCTTCACGCCTGGTTTGGAAGGCGGCGGGGTGATTGTTCAAGTCGGGGCGGCGGTGCGAAATCGCAGCGTGGGACAGCGGGTGATTCTCACCTTGGATGCGCCGGCTTCTCGCGGCCTAGGGAGAGGCACCTACCAATCACACTATGCGATCGCGGCTGATAAAACCATTCCGGTTCCCGATGAAATCCCGGATGAGCTGATTGGGGCGCTGTGGCTGCCCTATCTGACTGCCTGGGGTTGCCTAGTTTGGCGACAAAATCTGCAGCCCGATCAGCTGGTGCTGGTACCGGCCGCCAGCAGTAGCGTTGCGATCGCGGCCTCTCAGGTAATCCAGCAGCAGGGCGGCACTGCCATTGGCACCACCACTAGCCCAGACAAGGTCGAGCGGCTGCAGGCCATGCCCGAGGCGCAGTACGACCACATCGTTGTAACCAACCATCCCAAATGGTGGCGTGACGTCAAGAAAATTACCAGCGGCAACGGCTGCGACGTAATTTTTGACCCGGTGGCAGCGGGCGACTTTTTGAATCATGAAATCCGGCTGCTGGCGCAGGGCGGCACGCTCTGGGTCTATGGGCTGCTGGGCCAGCCCGGCGTCGTTGATGTAACGCCGCTGATTCGCAAAGACGCGGCGATTCGCGGCTGGCTGCTCAACCAGATTGCAGCTAGCCCTATCGCAGAAGAAGCCTACCAGCACGTGCTGCAGCAGGTGGCACAGGGGCACTATCAGCTGCCGGTAGCGCAGATCTTTCCGCTCTCAGAAGTCAAAGCGGCCCACGCCGCAATGGCGCAGGGACAGCATATTGGCAAGCTGATTTTGCAGCCCTAGGCCGGCACCGCATCAGCGCTAGCAACTGGCTCAGACGGCTGCGGACGGCTGTTAAACAGATGCTGCAGCATGATATCGCAAACCTCAGTTGGCTCAATTTCATCTGCTGGCAGATGCTGCGCCTGCTGCGAGATCAGCAGCGGACCTTCATTCGGATCGCGGGTGAGATGGCCGTGAGAGCCGCGCACTAGACCGGCATCTAGCGGCGTAAACTCCATCAACGTGCGGAACCCAAGCTTCTTCTTCAGTAGCGTCGCAGCAATCTTGAGCTTGGGCTGACTAATCGCGGGATCGATAAACATTTCAGCCGGGTCATAGCCGGGCTTGCGGTGAATATCGACCGTGCGAGCAAAGTCGGGCGCGCGGCTGTCGTCTAGCCAGTAGTAGTAGGTGAACCAGGCGTCGGGCTGGGCGATCGCCACCAGCTCACCCGAGCGCGGATGATCCAGATGGTGCGCCTGCTTACCCGACTCGTCCAACACCTGATCCACGCCCACAACCTCTTCTAGCAGCGCCTTCACCTGCGGAATATAGGCCGGGTCGTTGACATACACGTGCGCCAGCTGATGATCGGCCACCGCAAAGGCAGTACTGGCACCCGCATCGAGCAGCTCATGTCCCAGCTCCTCACGCACGGCTAGCAGTCCCTGCTGTCGCAGCACTCGGTTGAGGTGCACCGGCTGAGAGACTGGCGTGATGCCATATTCGGAGAGCACAATCACCTGCGCGCCTTGGGCTTCGTAATAGTCGATCAGGTCGCCGCAGACGCGATCAATCTCCCGCAGGTCGGTGGCAATTTGGGCCGGGTCACTGCCCACTTTCTGACAGCAGTAGTCTAAATGCGGCAGATAGACCAGCGTCAGCGTCGGGTCTTTTTGCGCGTCCACCTGCTTGGCAGCCTCAGCAATCCACCGGCTCGACTCGACTGAGGTAGCCGGTCCCCAGAATTTAAACAGCGGGAACTGACCGAGCTGGGTTTGCAGCTGCGATCGCAGCGCTGCCGGTTTGGTATTAATGTCGGGCAGCTTGCGGCCGTCTGCCGGGTACATTGGGCGCGGCGTCACCTCATAGTCAGCGGTGGAGTACAGGTTGTACCACCAAAAGAGATTGGCGCAGGTGAAATCAGGATTAATGTCTCTGGCCATGTCCCAGACTTTGGGGGCCTGCACCAGCTTGTTCGACTGTCGCCAGAACTTCACCTCGCAGTCATCACGAAAGTACCAGCCGTTAGCCACAATGCCGTGCTCGGTGGGATATTTGCCGGTTAGATAGGTAGCCTGAGCCGTGCAGGTGACAGCGGGCAGTACCGGCCTTACGGCAATTTGCTTGCCCTGCGCTGCCCAGCGTGAGAGATAGGGCGTGTGCTCGCCAATCAGCTTAGCCGTGAGTCCAACGACGTTGAGAACAACCGTTTTTTGCATATTAAAGCGTCTCCAATACCCATTCGTACTCGCGCTGAATGGAGGTCAACAAATCAAGCTTGAGCTCAGGCGGCAGCACGTCCCAGGTGTAGGTTTCAATCTCTAGGTGCGTGCAGCCCGGATGGGCCTGCATCGCTGCCAAAAACGCTTTAATATCGGCCTGGGTGGAGTGAAAGGCGTGATAGCGATCAACAAAGATAGGCACGTGAAAATGCGTGCGCCATTCTATCGCCTGGTCGTTGCTGGCTAGCTCGGGCAGTGCCTGCTGCAGGTCGGCATAGTGCTTCAGGCTGCCGTCGGTGCAGCGCTCAATCACCTGATGCAGATAGGTCGATTCGGCAAAAGGCTCAAGCTGGGTCGCAAACCACTGGCGCTTGTCGGCATCTGGCGGTATTTCAAGGCGTAAGGCAGCACTGAGCTGAGCCTTGCCGATTTTGATGCCAGCCGCCTTGAACTGCTCGATTACCTGCTGTGGCTGCTCATATTCCACTGCGAAATGGCAGGTGTCATAGCAAACTTGAATATGGTCGCGCAGCTGCTGCTCGGCCGCTGCCTGCGAGATTCCTAAATTCTCTGCTAGCCAGGCACCGCCTACCGGCAGCAGCCAGTCTTGGAAGTAAGCGATCACCTCTGCCGCATTCTCAATCAGGCCGTCCGGCTCAGGCTCCAGATCGAGATGCAGCCACTGGCCGCTGGTTTCTTTCAGCTTGGCCAGAACAGCAGTCAGCTTGGCTAGGTTCAGCGTGCTGGCTTTTAGCGTAGCGGTGTGGCCCGCTGCGTCATTCGTCCACCAGGGCTTGTAAGACAAGGGCAGCGTCGAAATGCCGCCATCGACGCCCGCCGGCAGCAGCGCTGCTAGGATTTGACAGAGCCGCAGCGTGTAGGTGAGCCGCTCGGGCTGCGACCAGTCAGGCGCATAGACCTGATCTTTCACCGTTTGGTGGTGAAATCCGCCGTAGGGAAAGCCGTTGAGCGTAAAGACATAGAGGTCTTGCTGTGCCAGCCAGGCTTTAAACTGCGCCAGATGGTTCTGATTTAGTAGCTCACGCGCCGCCACTTCAGATAGCCTCAGACCGATGCCGAAGGGCGCTGCTGGCGACAGCTGCTGCTTCAGAGCAGGCAGGTAGGTTTCTAAATTTTGCTTGACCTGCGCCCAGGTCTCGCCCGGGTGAATATTCGAGCAGTAGGTAAGATGTAGCGCCTTGCCAAGCTTCATGCTGCAAACTCCTTGAGCAGCGCGATCGCGCGTCGGTAGCTGGTAAAGTCAGCCTGATGTACCTCAAAGCCTTGGCCAACTGCCTGCAGCAGCATGATGGTGAGCTCGCCGCCGAGATGTTCTCTAAACTCGCTCAGCCCGCGAAACAGCGAATCGGGATGATCGGGGTGGTCGAGATGGCTGCTGAGCATCGGCGTTGATAGCCCAAAGCCCAGCGTCTGAAGGGTCTGAAGAATGCGCTGCCAGTCGCGAGATTCAAGCTGCCCCTGCAGGTAAGAATAGGTGCTGTCCAAGGCAATGCCAATTGCGACGGCCTCGCCGTGGCGCAACTCATAGTTGGTTAAATGCTCCAGCCGATGCGCGGCCCAGTGGCCAAAGTCAAGCGGGCGTGAAGAGCCCTGCTCAAACGGATCGCCATAGCCGCCAATATGCTCCAAATGATGCTTGGCACAGCGATAGATCAGCGCCTGCATGGCCGTCATATCGCGCCGAGCCAGGGCTGGGGCTGCGGCTTCAATAAATTCGAAAAAGTCAGCATCTTTGATCAGCGCGACTTTGACTGCCTCGGCAATGCCCGCTCGCCAGTCTCGATCGTCAAGCGTGGTGAGAAAGTCGAAGTCATTGAGCACCAGGGTCGGCGGTGCAAACGCGCCAAGAAAGTTCTTTTTGCCAAAGGCGTTAATGCCGTTTTTGACCCCAATGCCCGAGTCGTTCTGGGCAAGCACGGTGGTTGGCACGCGAATCAGCCGCACGCCGCGATGGGCCGTTGCTGCTGCGTAGCCAGCCATATCTAGCACGGCGCCGCCGCCAATTGCCATGATGTAAGAATGACGACAGATAGCGGTTTCATGCACGGTATGCTGAATCTTTTCGACCCAGTCGGCGCTGTTCTTCACCGCTTCGCCGCCCGGCACGATCAGCGGTTCGCTTACGAGCGTCATCGCATCTGGGTAGCGCTGCGCGTAGGTTTGAATTTGCTCAGTCAGCTGAGGATGCGCCGTGAGAACACCGGCATCGATCACGGGCAGAAGCCGAGTCGAGGAGGTCTTAGCCTGGCTCAACACGGTTGCCAGTAGCGGATTCTCAGGCTGAAACAGGCCGTTTGTGAAATGCACATCGTAGGTGAAGCGCACTGCAAAGTCTTGCTGGAGTGGCTGTAGCCTAGGCGGTGCAATAGTATTCGAGATCATAGTAAATGGTGTTTGATAACTGAAAAGGTGAATAAAGCTGAGCTCAGGTGACAGCAAACAGCTGAGCCAGTCCCTTAGAGACCGGCAGCAGCGCTAATACAGCCAGTCCATAAGTCCAGTGGGTGAACCCCGCTGCGATCGCAGCGTCTAAAACAATCAGGCAGAGGATGCCCGCTTTGACCGCGCCGCGAATCTGCTCAGCCGTAGGCTGCCACATGGCGCGAACGAAGGCCGGCCCTACCAGCGCGGCAAACAGCGCGGCAAACGGCAGCACCGGCAGCCAGGCATAGTCAGGCAGCAGCGATAGACCCAATAGGCTAGCCAATACGCCAGCAAGCATCAGCAGCGCCACCGCGCCAGTTGAGCGCTGGCCCCCGTTCACTTCGCCTTGGCTAATCAAAGTGATTGCCCCGATATAGACAATCGGAATTAGCGCCAGAAACCAGTGAGTCTGCACCGCGAGCGGTACCACGCTGACCCCCAGCAGCAGGTTCGCCCCGCGACAAAGCCCCATATTCAGCGGCCCTAGCAGCAGACTGTGCTTGGCCAGAGCATCGTAGCTGAGCGCCGCGATCGCGATAAAGCCGGCCAGGCCCGCGCTCAGCAGCGACACCTGAGCTGCGGCAGTCACGCCGATAGCCAGTAAAAGCGTACCTAGCCCAATTGCCTCCCCTAGCGAGGCCCGCCCCGAGGGAATCGGTCGCTCAGGCCGCTCTTGGGCATCAAGCTCAGCATCAAACACATCGTTAAAGACTACGCCGCCGCCGTAGAGCCCGGTTGTTGCTAGCAGCAGCCAGGCCAGCGCTGCCAGCGTTTCTGGACTGAGCGACCCGCTGGCAGCGCCTGAAGCAGCATACCCTAGGAGGATATCTGCCCAGGCGGTAAGGATGTTGGCCGGGCGCATCATTTGTAAGTAGGCCAGGAGTGTTTGGGAAGGGGAGCGGGTTGCGAGCATGGGAGGGAACAGAGATGATGAGGGTAAAGGAGGACAGACTATTCAATCAGCAGTGCGGAGAGCTGGTTGGCTGCTGTGGCGGGCTGCTGGCCGCGCAAAACTGAGTTGCCGCTATAGAGCTGTCGCTGATCGATAGCGGGCGGGTGAGTCCAATCGGTTTCGGCCATTTCGCCGCTTTGGCCATAGGCAGCTAGCGCATTCTCGTAGCAGACTTTGCGCACGTGGTCGGCGGGAATACCCATCTCTAGCATCAGCTGAGCGGTCTTGGGCACCGCCAGCGGGTCGCTCATGCCCCAGTCGGCAGCGCTATCGACGATGATGCGATCGCAGCCGTACTGTCGCACCAGTTCAACCATGCGCTGGTTGCCCATTTTGGTCTTGGGATAGATAGAGAAAGCTGCCCAAAAGCCGCGATCGAGAATCTCTTTGGCCGTCTCTTCATTGGCGTGGTCAATCACAACCTTGCTGGGGTCCACACCATGCTCAACACTGACATCCATGCTGCGGGTAGTGCCTTCTTTTTTGTTACGGTGCGGTGTGTGAACAAGAACCGGCTTGTCTACTTCTTTGGCCAGCTCTAGCTGCAGGCGAAAATACTTATCTTCTGCTGGGGTCATCTCGTCATAGCCGATTTCGCCTACGGCCACGACACCCTCTTTGCAAACAAACAGCGGCAGCAGCGCCATTACCTCATCAGCAATCGCTTCGTTGTTGGCTTCTTTCGGGTTCAGCGAAATGGTGCAGTAGTGGCGAATGCCAAACTGCGCGGCGCGAAAACGCTCCCAGCCAATCAGGCTGCTGAAATAGTCTTTGAAAGAGCCGGCATTGGTGCGCGGCTGCCCGAGCCAAAAAGAGGGCTCGATAATCGCCACTACGCCATACTCTCGCAGCACCATATAGTCATAAGTGGTGCGAGAGGTCATGTGAATATGCGGATCGATGAACATTGCTGGCTGAGAGAGAGAGTCAGTCATGGTCCTGATGATAGAGAGAGAATCGTAAAAGATTGAAAAAGTGCAAAGAATAGCCTCTAGGCAGCCAGATAATTCTGGCTAAAGCGCTGCCAGTCAAGCTGTTTAGACTGAATCGCGGTTTGGATGTCGGGGTGTTGCTGCAAAAGCGTCTGCGCTGCTGGCAGAGAGGACTGAGCACAGGCCAGTGCAGCCGCTAGCTGCTGAGTCTCATTAGCAGTATCGAAAGCCTGCTCGAGATCGGCTAAAAGCTGCTCATTCAAAAACGGACCGACCAGTCGCCACAGCTCGGGCGTCACCTCTCGCTTAGCGGCCCAGCGCTCATGCGCATAGTCGGAGAGCATTCTAGCTAGCTCTGGGTTGGCGCGCCGATCGAGGCCGTAGATTTGATGCAGCGGGCTGCCAATAAAAACCGACTTGAGAATCATCTGATTCCAGGCGGAGGTCTCAAAATAGTCGGCTGGGAAGGGATTGTACAGCGCGATCGCATTAAAAACTGCTGTAATATTCGTCCGTAATCCTTCTCTGGCGCGGCTGATAAATCTCTCTGCATGAGGCAGCAGCGGCAGACTTTGGTAAAGCGCCACCTGCTCGTTCACGTCGGCAGCGTCCCATAAAGTCTCTAGCGTTGTCTGGTAGCGCTCGGCAGGCTCAGCCGGTAAAGATAAAATAAGCAGTGTCCGGCCGGCCTGATCGAGACTCCAATGGCCCGGCTGCCAGCCGCTGCGAGCTGCTTCAGCTGCCTGTAAATCAGCTGAGGTGAGCTGTAGATCCGCTTTGCCAAGCCGCCTGGCGATAGCGCTAAAGGTGCTGAATAGTAGCGGCTGCGACCTGGTTTCAGAGAGAGTTTGCAGCTTCTCTGCTAGCCAGTCTGCCGATTCTGATGAAAGCTGTTGTTCAAGCCACTGATGCAGCCGCGACTTCACTTGGCTATGAACTATCTGAGTAGTCATTTTTATGAGTATTTTGGATAGTTGTTTAATTAGGCAGCATCAGCCGGGCCCTACAAGAGAGCAGTAACAGGCTATGCCAAGCTGGTGGGCAAGCTCATAAGAGCCTTTGTTGCCACTAGCATAGTCTGCTTATGATGAAGCTTGTATGGAGTAACGCAAACTTAATCGCGATATGAAAGCTTGATAAATTCTCAAGACGCTGTCCGGGAAAAGCGGGTCAGGCAAGGTCAAAATTTGCACCCGTACTAGCGTTCTTCTGCAGCGGTCTTAAGACCTGCAAAATCAAACAGAGCGCTATCTGCTAGCTGTGAAGGAGAAATGTTTTGCAGGCTGCGGAAGAGGCTCTCTATCCGGCCGGGATGGCCTGCTTCCCAAGTTTGCAGCATCTGCTTGATTTGCGATCGCTGCAAGTTTTCCTGCGAGCCACAGAGATTACAAGGAATGATGGGATACGCTTTCAGCGCCGCGTAGCGCGCAATGTCGGCTTCAGCACAGTAGGCTAGCGGTCGGATAACAATATGTTGCTGATCGTCTGTGAGCAGCTTAGGCGGCATGGCCTTCAGCCGTCCACCGTAGAACATGTTTAAAAATAGCGTTTCTACGATGTCGTCTCGATGGTGGCCTAGAGCAATCTTGGTCGCGCCTTCTTCGCTGGCAATTCGATACAAAATGCCGCGTCGCAGCCGCGAGCAGAGGCCGCACATTGTTTTACCTTCGGGGACAACACGGATCACCGTGCTATAGGTATCAGCTTCAACAATGCGGTAGGGCACACCAACAGCTTCTAAATAGGCTGGCAGTACGTCAGTTGGAAAACCCGGCTGCTTTTGATCTAAGTTAACGGCTAACAGTTCAAAGGCAACGGGTGCGCTACGCTGTAGAGCCATGAGTAGACTTAGCAGCGTGTATGAATCTTTACCACCCGAGAGGCACACCAGAATGCGATCGCCCGCTTCAATCATGCGATAGTCGCTAATGGCGCGTCCTACCTGCCCGCGCAGCTTAGCCTCTAGCTTTTTGATCGCTTTCGTCGTAGATATCGGTGCTGCGGTCATAGTGTCCCTCTCACCGTCTCACAGTCTTCAATTAGCCGCAGCAGTATTGTAGCCGCTAAAATGAAGCCAGCGCCCTCCATCTCCGTTTCCTATATCCGTATCAATACTTAGTCAGAGGTGAATCAATCTGTGTTTTCATCCCCTGAGGATTCCTCTGCATTAACCAGTCAATCACAGCTGAGAGCATTGGAAAAAACGGCTTTGGCGCACGCAGTTGAGAACGAACGATTTTTTCTCCTGTCTGTTGATATGCTTTGCGTGGCTGGGCTAGATGGCTACTTTAAGCGCGTTAATCCAGCCTTTGTGAAGACGCTGGGACATGACGCTGAGGCCTTGCTTGCCGAGCAGTTTCTTCGCTTTGTGCATCCAAGCGATTGGGCTGCGACCCGCTCAGAGATGCGACAGCTGGCCACCGGCACTGAGACCATTGCGTTTGAAAACCGCTATCGCTGTCGAGATGGTACCTATCGGTGGCTGCTGTGGACGGCGTACCCCGACTTGACCCAGCAGCTCATTTACGCCTCGGCTCGCGATATTACAGCACGAAAGCAGATTGAGCAGCGCTTGCAGCAGCAGGCAGCCCTGCTCGATATCACAACCGATGCCATCTTAGTGCGCGACCTAGACAACTGCATTACCTATTGGAATCGCGGCGCCGCCCACCTGTATGGCTGGCAAGCCAGCGAAGCGATGGGACAGTCAGCCAATCAGCTGCTGTATCGCAGCCAGAATGAGTTTGCCGAATTTGACAGGATTCAGCAGAGCTTAGACCGAGAGGGGCACTGGCAGGGCGAGCTTACCCAAAGCACTAAAACAGGGCAAGCTGTTACTGTCGAAAGCCGCTGGAGTGCTGTTTTAGACGAGGCCGGTCACCGCAAGTCTACGCTTGTTGTCAACACTGATATCACTCAGAAAAAACGGTTGGAAGCTCAGTTTCTGCAAGCCCAGCGGCTAGAGAGTCTAGGCACGCTGGCAAGCGGCATGGCACACGACTTGAGCAATATTTTGACACCGATTTTGGCCAGCTCCAAGCTGCTATGGTCAGGGTTGCCTGCTAGCTATCAGCAAGCTCGACGCCTGGCTCGCGTGATTGAAGCCAACGCACAGCGCGGCCTCGATTTAATTCAAAAAGTGCTGCTATTTACCCACGGCGCGGAGAGCAGCCACATCGCACTCTCGCTTGAGCCAATTCTGCTGGAGCTAGCGCAGATGATTCGAGAAACGTTTCCCAAAACCGTTAAGCTTCAGGTGCATACTGTAGCCGGCCTTGGGCAGGTTTATGGCAATTCAACCGAAATCTATCAGATATTGCTCAACCTCTGTGTGAATGCGCGAGATGCGATGCCGGCAGGCGGCGAGCTGACAATCGCGGCCCAAAATAGCACAGTTGAGCGGCCAACCCTGCTCAACGCACGCCCAGGCGACTATGTATTGGTCACCGTCTCTGATACGGGCAGCGGCATTCCACCTGAGATTCGCCCAAGAATATTCGAGCCTTTTTTTACTACCAAGGCCGCCGGTGATGGCACTGGGCTGGGGCTGTCAATTGCGCTGGGTATGCTCAAAAGCTGTGGCGGCTTTATCGATATGCGCAGCGAAGCGGGCCGAGGTACTCAGTTTAAGGTCTATCTACCGGCTGTCTGAGCCGCTCAGCGCTATTGCGCCTCAACGCGGGCTAGCGCTGTGCCCTGATAGAAGTGATTCAAAATGGTGTCATAGCCCTGTCCACGCTGAGCCATACCGTGAGCTCCCCACTGGCTGAGGCCAATACCGTGACCAAAGCCATAGCCGTTAATTTCAAAGCCATCTGCGGTAGCCAACACTTCAAATTTGGTGCTACGCAGCCCCAGCGCTCGTCGCAGCTCGCTCCCTTTGAGCATCTGGCCGCCCTCATCGCCAATTACTTCAATGTACTTGACTCGACCGCTGGCGCTGCGCTCAATAATCTTTAGCTCCTGCACCTGGCCGATACCGGGCAGCCGAGCGCTGATATCCTCAATCGAAAAGACTGCCTGCCAGCGATAGACCGGCGCATCTTGATCGAAATCTTCTACGCTTTTGAGGTAGGGAACTGCGCTAGACCAAACTTCTTCTGAGTTTTCGGTATAGCCGCCTGATGAAGAGTGGAAGACCGCTTCGATGATGCGTCCACCGTAGGTTAAGACTTGGCCAGCCGTGGCCTGTACGGCAGAAATTGTGCTGGGGGCTTCACCGCTGAGACCGCGATAGACCTGCCAGGCCTGAGTGCCGCCCATGTCGTAGAGCCGACCCGTAGCGCGATCGCGATGATAGAGTGCATAGGAGCGCGCCGCAACTGCCTGGGCCTGAAGCGCTGCCTGCGGCCAGCTGGATGGCATTTCGCTACCGACTACGCTATAGAGGTAATGCTCAAGATCGACATAGTTGATAGCCATCAGCCCAGCTTCACTGGGCACCACCAAGACGCGTCCACGATACCAGCGATCGTCAATCCACACAAACCCGTCGGCGCTTGGCTCTAGCCAAAATGCGCGCGATTCGGCAAAGTCGGCCTGACCGTCGGTTAGCTCTAGCTCACCATTTTCTGCATCGACCGTAATTCTTTGCAGCTGTGGCAGCTGATAGATCGCCTCGCCGCTGGCATCGCGCAAAATGCCGGGCGTAGAGCTGCCGATATCGACTGCTTCGGCGCCGTTGCTGATTGCCACTCGCATGTCTAACGCCTGCGCTGGCAGCAGCCAAACGAACCAAAGTAAAAGCGAGCCAAGACCTAACCGTCCACGACTCGCCAGTAGCTGCAACAGGCTATTTGGCTTACCCAGTCGAAAGGCTGAATTCATAGCTGCTATCTAATAAAGAACTAAATATTTTGTTCAGTATGCCCAAAGCCAGGCTCGATTATGTCAGGCGGCTAGCCAGATTTGCTGCTGGCACGCTAAAGCAGGTGAAAGCACAGAGGCTGACACTAGCCAGAGCTTATTCTATCGGATGAGGGCAGCCTTGCTAAAGCAAATTAGCAGATTCATACAGCCTTCTCAAAATGGCTAGAATTTTTTCGCCATAGTCTGGGTCAGCGGCCCAGCGGCCGCTGAGCTGATCGACCAGCGGTGCAATGCCGCGATTGACGAAGCGAAATCGCGGATCGACCAGCTCCTGCACCAGCGGTTCAGTGCTGGCATAGGCTTTTAGATGCTGAATTTGGGCGCGCACGCCGACGCGCTTGCTAGGAAAGGATGCGCCCCCCGGCCCGCCGCCGACAGCGCCAATGCCGCCAAAGTTATTCTGCACCGGCCGCAGGTCGCCACCGAACCTTAAAAACGACGTTTCTACACACATTTGACAGAAAGCAATATCGTAGTTGACGCCTTCGATTGCCCCCTCCTGTCGGTAAATCTTAGGCAGGTCAGGGAAGTCTTTGACCGCACTTTCGTTGTTGGCTTTGAGAAACAGCATCAGCTGCACTTCCGAGGTATTGCCATGCCCCATAATCCGATCGATCAGGCCGGGACAGATGCGCAACGTAGACAGCGACTTGAGCAGCACGGTGCGAGTAGAGGCTTCCCAGCCAACCGAAACATTGAAGTCTCTGAGATCGACGGCTTTGACATAGACCACGTTGCGATAGCGAACGCGGCGAACGTCGGAGCGGCTGGCAAGATCAACGCCGAGCCGATCGGCTAGATCAATCGGAATATAGGCATTGCCGTTAATGATTAGCCCCTTTTCTTCATAAAGGCCACCGTTGATGCTGATGTTGATTTCTGGGAAGGTGCCGGTTTCTTCTGGAATACCGGCTGAGCTGCCGTTGACGGCGCGGCTCCAGGCGGCTAGCCCATCCGCTAGCCCGAGGGCAAAGTCGCGACGCCGCCCTTCAATCAAGGCCCGGTCGTTTTCGTTACTGAGAAAGCCCAGTTCCATAAACAGCGAAGGGGGCACTACCTGACGGCAGAAGGCTAGTTTACCTACGCCGGAGGCCGTGTCGGGCTTAGCACCTCGGCTAGGTAGCTGCGGCACGCGGCGCAGCAGCGCCAGCAGCATGAGCTCGGCATGAGCCTTGCGCGCTTCGTTGTTGGCGATGTAATAGAGGCAGGCTCCGCGCAGCTCGGGGCTACTGTGATGGGCCGCATGGATTTCGAGCGCCACGTCGCCGACGCGGGCTCGCGCATTGATCCAGCTGAGGGTTTGGGCTAGGCTCAGATCGTCAGGAACGGCCAGGACTTGAAAACCGCGCGATCGCAGCTCTGGTACCACCAGATCGCGGATGCGAATCATTTCTTGAGCTTCGGTGGTGCCTTCAACCACAGCCCCGGTATCGCGCACTCCGTTTTCAAACCCACCGTGACCGGCTGAGATAAAGATCTGCGGCATGCCTATTCCTTTCAGCGCACATAATGCCGCAAGGATACCCTAAATTATCAAAGGTTTTAAGCAAAAGCGGGCCCAATTGAATCGACTAGCCCTGAGCCAAAGCCACCAGTGCCTCGCCCGTAACGCGGCAGGTGCGCCAGTCGGGTAAAAGGGCAGCGCCCTTTTGCTGATAGAACTGGATTGCCGGCTCGTTCCAATCGAGGACGCTCCATTCAAAGCGACCGCAGCCCTGCGCTAGCGCGTGGCGAGCCAGATGCTGAAAGATGGCTGTACCAACCCCCTGGCGTCGATAGTCGGGTAGCACAAACAGATCTTCTAGATAGAGCCCCGGCTTCATTAAGAAGGTAGAGAAATTGTAGAAGTAAATGGCAAAGCCAGCCGGCGTTTGATTGACTCGCGCCATGATTGCTTCAGCGTAGGTGCGATCGCCAAATAAATGCTGATGCAGCGCAGCTGGGGTCCCCGTCACCTCGTGGCTCAGCTTTTCATAGTCGGCCAGCGCCTTGACTAAATCAAACAGAATGGGCACATCCGCTGGCGTGGCTGGGCTAATCTCAACTAAATCTGTCACGCTCATGACACTCGATAAAAAACGCTGGTCACCTGACCTACAATCAAATCCTGACCCACAATACCAAAGCTGCGGCTGTCTTGAGCGGTTGGATCAGAGACATTATCGCTGGTTAGGTAGCAGCCACCGTCGTAGAAAATCTCGCTGACCCGCTTGATCAGACGCAGATTGGGCTTAAAAGGATGCTGCGCTATCACCAGATCGCCCGGCTGCAGCAGAACGTCTGGAGATTTACAGCTTGCCAGCACCCGATCTCCTGGATTGAGCGTTGGCTGCATTGACGCGCCCACCACCTGAAACAGTCGCCGCTGCCGCAGGAGCCAGTACCCGTATTCCTGCCAGCCCGCGTCTGGAAGCTGAGACATGACTATTCCGTAGCAAACGTTTCGCAGAAAAATCCCGCAGAGCTAAGGCGCTTTGCGGGATTCTTGAGTTTCTGACGCTGCCGGCTAGCTAGCGGTATACCAGGAGACATCGCGCTCTTTGGTGGCCCAGAACATATTGTGAATCTTCTGCACAGCGTCCATCAGCTCTTGGGCGTGCTGCGTGCTCACTTCTACTTTGCAGGAGGAGCATAGCTTAGCAGCTTTCCAAAAGGTATCATGCAGGTCGGGATACTTCTCTAGATGAACTGGCTTAAAGTAGTCAGTCCAGAGAATGAGCAGCTCATCTTTAGTAATTTGGGCCTGCTCTTCTTTAATAGCCACATAGCGAGACATGGTGTTCTGGTAGGACGCCATTGCCTGCTTGTCGCCGCTGGCTGGATGCTCAAGATCCAAAATCTTTTTAGTCATCGAGACAACTGCCTCAGCTGCAATGCGAGCCGAGGAAGGATCGTAGACGCCGCAAGGACCATCACAGTGGGCGTGAACCTCAGGGGCGGGGAACCAAGCGTTTAGGGCAGAAATTGCTTTATTAAGCATAGTCACCAATGTATGTGCGTCGAGTGGAGTTTAATTGTTCGGCCCATTGCGCCTCAGAAAATGGGCATAGGCCACAAGCATTCAGTATACCGCCCATCTCTAGTTAAGCGACAGCCGGCCGCCGCTCAACTGGCTATGGCAGTGGTTTGGGCCAACCTTGGGAGAATCTGGGCAAGCTACGGTCGATGCCTGCCGCTGGCGGATGCCGTGGGGACATCAACAAGTACATTTGAATTAACTTAACGTTGAGACGGCTAATCTGAATCTTTAAAGGTATGCACAAAAAGGTATGCACATATTGACGGGGCTAAGGGGCAGAGCAGGTAAAAAAGCCTCAGGTCAGCTCGTGGGACTGGCGATCGCAGCAGGCTGGGCACTTGCTAGCTGTACGCTCCTGGCCGAAACCGACCCTAACGCCGGGCTACCGCCCTGCGTTGATGACGCCTGCAACTGCGGCGATTTTCGCGATCAGGCTCAGGCGCAGCAGGTGCTAGAGGCATTTTGGGGCGACCCGCATCAGCTTGACCGTGACGGTAACGGTGCCGCCTGCGAGCGGCTGCTAGCGCTGGCACCGCCGCTAGAGGCCGAAACCTATTTCTCAAACAGCGCGCACGTGGCGCTGGGCAATCCCAGTCGAGCGGCTAAGGTCAACCCGGCTAACTACTTAATTGAAAAAGAGCAGTATGTGCTGGGCTATAGCCGCGATCGCAACACTTTGCTCTGGGCCAGCTGGTGGCTTGGCCCCGACTGGCTAGGAGCGTCTCGGCGGCAGGACGATTTTCGACCGGACGGCTCGCTGCCTGCTGGGTTTTATCAGGCGACCCCCAATGACTATACGGGCAGCGGCTACGATCGGGGGCATATGGTGCCCTCCGCCGATCGCAAGCTGAGCGATCGCGACAACTCGGCCACCTTTTTAATGACAAACGTTTTTCCGCAAACGCGCGAGAACAACCGTGGTCCCTGGCGGGAGCTAGAAGAATACTGCCGCGATCTGGTTTATCAGCAGGGCAAATCGCTCTATGTAATTGGCGGCATCTATGGTCAGCGCGAAACGCTGCCTAACGGCATTACCGTACCCAGCCGGATTTGGAAAGTGATTGTGGTCTTTGATCGGTTAGACCCGGCGGTGGCTGACATCACTCCTCGGACAGCTACCATTGCCGTCGATATGCCCAACAGCCGTCAGCTAGACGATCGGTGGCAGACCTATCTGACCAGCATCGATCGAATTGAGCTAGCAACTGGCTACGATCTGCTCTCAGCTGTCCCCGAATCCGTTCAGGCTGAGCTTGAAGCCCGACATTGAGCTGTGCCTTTATCTAACTAAGGGATCTATCTATTGAATTAATATTTCTTTAAAGTATTCAGCAAACGGACTTTTACGGGTTATTCATGCGCATTCTCATCTGGTTTCGTAACGATCTTCGCCTGCACGATCACGAACCGCTGCATCGAGCGCTTGAGCAAAATGCCCAGATTATTCCGGTCTACTGCTTTGATTCGCGCCAGTTTGGTACCACAGCGTTTGGCTTTGAAAAAACTGGTGGCTATCGGGCACAGTTTTTGCGCGAGAGTGTCGCCGGCCTGCGCCAGGCGCTACAGGACAGGGGCAGCGATCTGATTGTGAGCTACGGCAAGCCGGAGGACGAGGTGATCGCGCTCGCCAAAGCCCTTAAAGTGGACGCAGTCTATTGGCATGAAGAAGTCACTGCCGAAGAACTGGCGGTCGATCGAGCTTTAGAAAAGCAGCTCAAGCAGCTTAAGGTTGGCTACGAAGTTTACTGGGGAGCCACGCTCTATCACCCCGACGATCTGCCGTTTGAGATTGATAACCTGCCAGAAGTGTTCACCAGCTTTCGCAAGAAAGTTGAAAAAAACAGCTCTATCTACCCTACGTTTCCTACCCCGGACAGGCTGCCGGCGCTGCCCGAGTGCGATCGCGGCGATATCCCGACCTTAGAGCAGCTTGGCCTCACCCCCCAATCGATTGACGAGCGCGGCGTGCTGTCTTTTGCAGGGGGGACAGCGGCAGGTTTAGCCCGCATGCAGCACTACTTTTGGGAGGCCGACTGCCTGCGCCGCTATAAAGAAACCCGCAACGGCATGCTGGGTGCCGACTATTCTTCTAAGTTTTCGCCCTGGCTGGCGCTGGGCTGCCTCTCACCGCGCCGCATCTACGAAGCGGTGCAGGCCTATGAATCGGAGCGCACTCAGAACAATTCGACCTACTGGCTAATCTTTGAGCTGCTGTGGCGCGACTATTTTCGCTTGGTCTGCGCTAAGCACGGCGATCGCGTCTTCTACAAGGGCGGGCTGCGTGGGCTCGATATCGAGTGGAAGCAAGACTGGGAGCGCTTTGACCGCTGGCGCGAGGGCGAAACTGGCTATCCGCTGGTCGATGCCAACATGCGCGAGCTAGCGGCAACTGGGTTTATGTCAAATCGAGGGCGGCAAAACGTGGCTAGCTTTTTGACTAAGAATTTAGGCATTGACTGGCGCATGGGGGCCGAATGGTTTGAGTCGGTGCTGATTGACTACGACGTTTGCAGCAACTGGGGCAACTGGAACTACACGGCCGGCGTCGGCAACGATGCGCGGGGCTTTCGCTACTTTAATATCCCGAAGCAGTCAAAGGACTACGACCCAGAGGGCAAGTACGTTAAGCACTGGCTGCCTGAATTACAAAAGGTGCCGATCAAAAAAATTCACACGCCTTGGAAGCTCGATCGGGAGGAGCAAAAGCGCTGCGGCGTGCAGCTTGGCGTAGACTATCCGAATCCGGTTGTAGATTTAGATAAATCAGTCAAAGCTAACGAAAAGATCTACAACGCTGCGCTCGATCGGGCTTGAGGTCTGCTGGCTAAGGTCGTGAATTAAATTCAGCCAAACAGCTCACCGACCTTACAGCTGAAGCCCGGCAGCAGCGGACTGGTCAGCCGATCGTCAACATACAGCGTCAGAGCCCGCTCCAGGACACCGGCGCTGCGGCGATAGATTTCTACAGCGCGCAGCTCTCGATCCAAGATCCAATATTCAGTGACGCCCTGCAGCGAATACAGCTTGCGCTTGGCGGTGCGATCTCGCGCTTTATCCTGCTGGCTCTGCGACAAGACTTCGATCACCAAGTCGGGAGCCCCGCTCAGATGCCCGGCCTCGTCAATCAAGGCGTTGAGCCGCTCAGCGCTGACCCAGACCACGTCGGGAATCACCGCGCTGGTTTCTGAGAAGATAACGCCGGGTGCAAAGATAGCCTGACCTTGCTGATTCTTCTTAGACCAGTACCTCAGCTCAGAATAGATAGCACCGGCAGCATCTTGATGTTCCCAGTGAGGGGCTCGCGTCACCTGCAGTTCTCCATCAATAATTTCATATCGGCTGCCGTCTTCAGGTAGACCGTCTAAGTCGCTGACCGTCCACTGCAGCTGATTGGAGGCTGAGGTCATCCGCTGAGGCTCCAGAAAAGAGGGATATTCTGTAGTATAGCTTTGGCGACAGTGTCGATCGGCGTTGCTGACTGGCGTTGCTGACCAGCGTTAAACCAGAGTCGGGCAGCCCGATGGCGGCATCTTTTGGAGGCATCTTTGATGAGCGAGCGTCCCAAAATTATTGTGCTAGACGACGACCCAACCGGATCGCAGACGGTGCACAGCTGCCTGTTGCTGATGCAGTGGGATGTCGAAACGCTGAAGCTGGGGCTGCAGGATGACGCGCCTATTTTCTTTGTGCTTACCAATACGCGATCTCAGCCGCCGAGCGCCGCCGAGCGCATCACTCGCGAGGTGTGCCATAACCTCAAGCAGGCTATGGCTGAAGCCGGCACGACCGAGTTTTTGGTCGTCAGCCGCTCTGACTCTACGCTGCGCGGCCACTACCCAATTGAAACCGACGTCATGGCTGAAGAACTCGGCCCTTTTGATGCGCACTTTATGGTGCCAGCCTTCTTTGAAGGGGGCCGGGTCACGCTTGATAGCACTCACTACATTGAATCGGCCGCTGGCAGAACGCCGGTGCACCAGACTGAGTTCGCCCAAGATTCTGTATTTGGCTATCGCCATAGCTACCTGCCTGACTACGTCGCCGAAAAGACGCAGGGACGAATTCCGGCCGAGCAGGTTGTTCGCTTCACGCGAGACAGACTGCAGCAGGGCAGCCTCGAGAGGCTGATGCAGCTGAGCGACAACGTCTGCGTTGCGGTCGATGCTAAAACTCAGGCCGATCTCGACGGGTTTGCGCAAGATTTGCTCACAGCGGCAGCGCGAGGTAAACGGTTTCTATTCCGCAGCGCAGCGAGCTTACTAACCTCACTCGCTGACCTAGCGCCGCAGCCAGTCGCGGCTACCGCCATGTCGCAATATGCCCGATCTGACCAGCCGGGCGCAATCCTTGTGGGCTCTCACGTGCAAAAAACCACGCGGCAGCTAGAGCAGCTGCTGCAGCTTGAAAAGATTACCGGTATCGAGGTCGATATTACTCAGCTCAAAGCCGATCTCTCAGCGGTGCCAGCCCTGCTAGAAACAGTGCTAGAGCAGGTACAGGCCGCCTATCAGCAGCAGCAAACGCCGGCTATCTACACCAGTCGAGAAGAGCTCACGTTTGAAGATGCCGAAACGCGACTGCGCTTTGGCACGGCGGTCTCAACCTTGCTGATGGATATTTTGCGCGGCCTGCCGGACGATATCAGTTTTCTAATTAGCAAGGGCGGTATTACCTCCAACGACACGCTGAGTCAGGGGCTAGCGCTGCGCTCAGCTCGTCTACTGGGACAAATTTTGCCTGGTGTTTCGCTGGTGATGACGCCCGGATCGCATCCGCAGTTTCCTCACCTACCGGTTGTTTTGTTTCCAGGCAATGTGGGGGATGAGACTGCGATCGCAACGGTCTATCAACGCTTGCAGCGTTAGCCGCTATCAGCGTCAGCCCGAGCGTTCAGCCCGCTCCTCTCGAAGTTCTGCAATCAGCTGAGCTAGCCCCTGAGCGTCAGTGTGATATACCGCATTGCAGAAGTGGCAGGTGGCCTCGGCACCGTCGTCTTTTTCAATCATGTCCTGTAGCTCTTCTTCCCCGAGCAGCTTGAGC